>JAJXZV010000412.1 GCA_021779875.1 Pseudomonadota bacterium | reverse complement strand
GACAGGCGCGGCACGCACTCGAGCAGCGCCGCCGTGTAGGGATGGCGCGGATGCCGCAGGAGCTGCGCGGTCGCCGCGCTCTCGACGATGCGGCCGGCGTACATCACGTGGATGCGGTCGGCGAGCCGGGCCACCACGCCCATGTCGTGGCTGATGAGGACCACCGCCGTGCCGAACTCCCGCCGCAGGCTCCGCAGCAGCTCGATGATCTGGACCTGCACGGTCACGTCGAGGGCGCTCGTGGGCTCGTCGGCGATCAGCAGCGCCGGCGCGCACAGGCAGGCCATCGCGATCATCACCCGCTGGCGCATGCCGCCCGACAGCTCGTGCGGATATTGCCGCAGGCGCCGCGCGGGCTCCGGGACCCAGACACGCTCGAGCATGTGCCGCGCCGCCGCTTCGGCCTCGCGCCACGAAGCGCCGGCGTGCGCCACCAGCACCTCCGCGAGCTGCACCCCGATGCGCAAGTGCGGCGCGAGCGCGGTCGCCGGATCCTGGAAGACCATGGTGAGCTTCGAACCGCGCACGCGGTTCAGGGCCGACGGCGGCGATCCAAGCAGCTCGGCGCCCTCGAAGCGCACGCTGCCGGTCGCCCGCCCGTTGCCGGCCACCAGGCCCATCACGGCGAGGAAGGTCTGCGACTTGCCGCAGCCCGACTCCCCGACCACGCCCGCGCATTCGCCGCGCGCGACCCGCAGGTCGAGCCCGGCGACCGCCTCCAGGCTCCCGCCGGGCCGCTCGAAGGTGACGCCCAGGCCGCGGATGTCGAGGGTCTCGGCCACCGCTCAGCGCCCGCCCCGGTCGAGCGCGTCCCGCAGGCCGTCGCCGAGCACGTTGAGGGCGACCAGCAGCGCGGCGAGGCAGATCCCGGGACCGAGCAGGATCCAGGGCGCCGCCTGCATCTCGCCGGCTCCCTCCGCGATCAGGGTGCCGAGGCTGGCGCGGGGCTCCTGCACGCCGAGGCCGAGAAAGCTCAGAAAGCTCTCGAACAGCATGATCTGCGGAATGGTCAGCGTCGCGTACACGGTCACCGGGCCCGCGACGTTCGGCACGACGTGCGTCCAGATGATGCGCGCGGTGCCGGCTCCGGACGCCCTCGCCGCCTCGATGAACTCGCGCCGCCGGATGCTCAAGGTCTGGCCGCGCACGATGCGCGCCATGGCGAGCCAGCCGACGGCGCCGATCGAGGCGAACAGCAGCCACTCGTCCCGGCCGAAGATCACGGTGAGGAAGATGACGAAGAAGATCAGCGGCAGACCGTCGAGGATCTCGACGACGCGCATCAACACGTCGTCGACGCGGCCGCCGAGATAGCCGGCGACCGCACCGTAGCCGATCCCGATCCCCAGGCTGATCACGGTCGCGGCGAGGCCGACCAGCAGCGAGACGCGCACGCCGCCCATCGTGCGCACGAACAGGTCGCGGCCGAGCCGGTCGGTCCCGAACCAGTGCGCCCCGCGGAGGCCCGGCGGCACCGCCACGCTTCGCCAGTCGATCGTCTCCGGGCCGTTGGCGTTGATCCACGGGCCGAGCACGGCGAGCACGGCGACCGCGGCGATCAATCCCGCGGCGACCATCGCCGCCCGGTCGGCGCGCAGCCGGCGGCCCGCATCGCGCCACGTTGCGCCGCTCATTCCCGTTCGAACCTTATGCGCGGATCGAGCCACAGGTACAGCAGGTCGACCACGAGACCCATGCCGATGAGCAGGGTCGAGTACACGACCACCATGCCGAGCACCAGCGTGTAGTCGCGATTCAGGGCACCCTGGACCAGGTAACGGCCCATGCCCGGCAGCCCCGCGATCGACTCGACGACCAGCGACCCCGTCATGATCGAGGCGACCGCAGGCGCGAGATAGCCCGCCACCGGCAGCAGCGCCGGCCGCAACGCGTGGCGCAGCACCACGGTGCGCAGCGGCAGGCCCTTGGCGAAGGCCGTGCGCACGAAGGCGCCGCTCATCGCCTCGAGCATGCCCCCGCGCGTCAGGCGTGCGACGTAGGCGAGCGGCGTCAGGCTGAGCGCCGTGACCGGCAGCACCAGGTGACGCACCGAACCCGGCTCCCAGCCGGCCACCGGCAGCCAGCGCCAATGGATGCCGAAGCACAAGGCGAGGAAGGGCAGCACGACGAAGGTGGGCACGGCGATCCCGAGCGCCGCCAGCATCATCGTGCCGCGGTCCGCCCACGAGCCGCGATGCAGGGCGGCGAACACCCCCACGGGCACGCCGATGCCGAGCGCCGCGGCGAGTGCCAGCGCGCCCAGCTCGAAGGTGACGGGCAGGCCCTGGCCGATCAGCTCGGTGACCGTGAAATCCTTGTACCGGAACGAGGGGCCGAAATCTCCGCGCGCGAGCGACCCTAGGTAGCGCGCGTACTGTTCCCACAGCGGGCGGTCGAATCCGTACGCGCCGCGCAGGTTCGCGACGATCTCCGGCGGCAGCGCCTGTTCGCGGTCGAAGGGCCCGCCCGGGGCGAGGCGCACGAGGAAGAAGCTCAAGGTGACGATCACGAACAGCGTCGGCACCGCCACCCGCACGCGCCGAAGGAGGAAATCAACCATCGCGCAGGCCGCCCACCATCGACCCGAGTCTAGCCCGTGCCCGTCGTGTGGACAAGCAATGCGCCTGTACCTAAAATTCCAGGTCTCGAGGCGCCGACCACAATCTCAACATCCAGAAGCGCCTTCCAGGAACATCGATGCAAAAGATCATGGTCTGTGTGAAGCGCGTCGTCGACTACAACGTGCGCGTGCGGGTCAAGCCCGACGGCAGCGGCGTCATGCTCGACGGCGTCAAGATGAGCGTCAATCCGTTCGACGAGATCGCCCTCGAGGAAGCGCTGCGCATCAAGGAGCGCGCCGGCGGCGCCGAGGTGGTGGCCGTGAGCGTCGGCGTCGCCGACACGCAGCAGCAGCTTCGCACCGCGCTCGCGATGGGCGCCGACCGCGCCATCCTCGTGCAGACCGATGCGCCGGTCGAGCCGCTGGCGGCGGCGCGGGCCTTCCTGGCGCTGGCCCGCAAGGAGAATCCCGACATCGTCTTCCTCGGCAAGCAGGCCATCGACGACGACGCGAATCAGACGGGCCAGATGCTCGCCGCGCTGTGGGACCGGCCGCAGGCGACCTATGCCTCCAAGGTCGAGATCCTCGGGAACAAGGCCGCCGTCACCCGCGAGGTCGACACCGGACTCGAGACCATCGAGGTGGATCTGCCCGCGGTGATCACCGTGGACCTGCGCCTGAACGAGCCGCGCTACGTGAAGCTGCCGGACATCATGAAGGCGAAGAAGAAGCCGCTCGACACGGTCACGCCCGAGGCGCTCGGCATCGACCTCGGACAGATGCTGAAGGTCGTCAAGACCGACCCGCCGGCCCAGCGCCAGAAGGGCATCATGGTCAAGGACGTCGCCGAACTGGTGGACGTACTCAAGAAGAAGGGTCTGATCCGATGAACAAGATATTGATCGTTGGCGAACACGACGGCGCACACTTGAATCCCGCCGTGGCCAAATGCGTCACCTGCGCCCGCGGGATCCCCGGCGGCGAGATCACGATCGCGCTGTTCGGCGCGGACACGGCGGCCGTCGCGGCCCAGGCCGCGCAGTTGGGCGGGGTGCACTCGGTGCTGCGGATCGACCGGGCGGAGAACGCGCACCCGCTGGCCGCGATCCTCGCGCCGCAGGTGGCGGCGCTCGCGGCCGAGCACACGCACGTGTTCGGGCCATCGACCAGCTTCGGCAAGGACCTCATGCCGCGCGTGGCCGCGCTGCTCGGCGCACCGCAGGTGAGCGACCTCATGGCGGTCGAGTCCGCCCATCGTTTCCGCCGGCCGATCTACGCCGGCAATGCCATCATCACCGTGGAAGCCGATCCGGCCCGCAAGCTGGTCGCCACCGTGCGCGTCGCCTCCTTCGAGGCGGCCGGCGTCGGCGGCTCCGCCGCCGTCGCGAGCCGCAGCCTCGACGTCGCCCTGCCCTCGCACACGCGCTACGTGGGCGCGAAGACGGCGGGCACGGACCGTCTGGATCTGCAGACGGCGGCCCGCGTCGTGTCGGGCGGCCGGGCGCTCGGCAGCGCCGAGAACTTCCAGATGCTGTTCCGCCTCGCGGACAAGATCGGCGCGGCGGTGGGCGCATCGCGCGCCGCGGTGGACGCCGGCTATGCGGCCAACGAGATGCAGGTCGGCCAGACGGGCAAGATCATCGCGCCGGAGATCTACATCGCCATCGGCATCTCCGGCGCCATCCAGCACCTGACCGGCATCAAGGATGCGAAGACCATCGTCGCGATCAACAAGGACGGCGAGGCGCCGATCTTCGAGGTCGCGGACGTCGGTCTGGTGGCGGATCTATTTCAGGTGGTGCCCGAGTTCGAGCGGCTCGTGAGCGCCTGAACCGCGGAATCGATCGCCTCGGCGAGCAGATCCGCGTGCGCCGGCCCGAACGGCAGCGGCGGACGAAGCTTCAACACCGCGGCATCGGGTCCTTCCAGCCCGGTGAGCACGCGGTGCCGATCCGCCAGCCGGTCGACGATGCCGCGTGCCAGGGCGCGCGCCTGGCCCGGCGTCCCACCCCGCACCTCCAGACCCAGCAGCAGCCCCGCGCCGCGCACCCGCCCGAGCGCCTCGTGCCGGGCGGCTACGGCCTCGAGGCGCGCTCGCAGGTACTCCCCCGTCGAGAGGGCATTGTGCATGAGCCGCTCGCGCTCGAGCGCCTCGAGCACCGCGAGGCCGGCGGCCGCGGCCACGGCGTTGCCGCCAAAGGTCGAGAAGAAGCCGAACTTCGCCTGGAAGGCCTCGATGAGGCGCCGGTTGGCCACCACCACCCCCATGGGAAACCCGTTGCCCACGGGCTTGCCCAAGGTGACGATGTCCGGCGACAGACCGCGGCGGGCGAAACCCCAGAAATGCGTGCCGGATCGCCCGAGCCCGTACTGCACCTCGTCGCCCACGATGAGGGCGCCGGCCGCGCGCAGCGGCGCAGACACGGCCTCCATCCAGCCCGCCGGCGGATCGTGGATTCCGGAACTCGTGAGCGCCGAATCGAGAAAGAAGGCCGCCGGGCGGTGGCCGCGCGCCGCGAGGCTGTCGAGCGCCTGCCGGGTGTCGCGGGCGGCGGCGGTCAGGTCGGCCGGATCCAGCGCGTGCGAGGCCCGAGCCCCGGCCGGCGGCGGCGCGAGCGTGACCACGCGCGGATCGTGCACCGCCCCCGAGGCCGGGGTGAGCGCGGCCACGGCATCCGTGATGCCGTGGTACGCGTGCTCCATCACCACGCCGCCCGTGTGCCCGGTGGCGAACTGGGCGATTCGCCAGGCCACGTCGTTGGCCTCGCTGCCGGAGTTCACGAATATGCAGGCGTCCAGGTGCGCCGGCAGGGTCGCCGTCAGGCGTTCGGCGTAGTCCAGGATGCGCCCGTGCAGGTACCGCGTGTGGGTCGCGAGCATCGCCGTCTGCCGCTGGATCGCGTTCACCACGCCCGGGTGGGAGTGCCCGACGTGCGGCACGTTGTTGTAGACGTCCAGATAGGCGCGGCCCTCGGGATCGTACAGCCACACCCCCGAGCCGCGGGTCAGGTGCAGCGGCCGTCCGTAGAACAGCTCGGCGCCCGCGCCGAGCAGCCGGTGCCGCCGCCCCAGGTCCACGATCGAACGGTCGTCGTCCAGCGGCGCCGTGCCGGCCGCCGCGTGCCACCCGCGCGTGGCCGCGGCGCGGCCGACGGTGAGCAGTCGATCCAGGGCCCGGCCCGCATGCGCCGCCGTGCGCTCGAGCTCGCGTGCCCCGGCCGGATCGTGGCGCGACCGCCACGCCTGCACCAGCAGGGTCGTGGCATGGCGTGCCGCGATCAGATCGAACAGGGCGTCGACGTCCGCCTCATCGAGCCGCCGTTCCACGCCGAAGCCGCGCAGCACCTCGCCGAGCGCCTCGCCGGGCGCCGCGTCCTGCATCATGAACTCGGCCATGGACACCGCGGGCTCGACGATCAGCGGCGCGTGGATCATGTCGCCGAAATCGAGCAGGCCGGTGACCCGTCGGGCGTCGGTGTCGACGAGCAGGTTGTGCCCGTGGCAGTCGCCGTGCACCGCCTGGGCGCGCAGGCGGCGCAGCGCGGGCAGCCGGTGCTCGAGGGCGGCGCTCGCGTCGAGCACGGGCTGACGCAGGGCGCGCGGTTCGATCCAGTCCGCGTGCGCGGCGAGCCGCGGCAGCTGCCGCACGTCCCAGGCGATCTCGACGCCCAGCGCCGGGTGGAAGAAGCCCTGCAGCGCCCGACCGAGCCTTCCCAGGGTGCGGCCCACCTCGTACAGGAGCGCCGCGTCGGCCGCAGCCTCGGCCAGCGGCTCACCCTCGAGGTAGGCGAACAGGCAGACCGGGCACCGGCGATCCTCGTGCGTCCATTGCCCGAGATCGGTCCCGCTCTCGGTCGGCACGAGCCGCGGCACGGGCAGATCGGGCGCCTGCTCCTCGAGGTGTCGCAGGACGCGGACCAGGCAGTCGGCCGCCGCCTCGTGCCCGGCATCGAGGACCTTGAGCACGTACGCCCGCCCGTCCGCCGTGCGCAGGCGGAAATTACGGTCCCGTTCCCCGGGCAGCGCCGACGCGGTCACGGCGAGCCCGTACAGGTCGCGGGCGAGCCGCTCCGCCTCCGCCGCGCTCGCCGGCGGCGGCGATGTGCTCAGCGCGAGCAATGCCCGGCCTTGGGTCAGAGCTGACCGAGCACGTGCTGCGCGGCGGAGACCTTGAACTCGCCCGGCGCCTCGACGTTCACCTGGGTGGCGACGCCGTTCTTGACGATGATGGCGAAGCGCTGGCCGCGCACTCCCATGCCGAAGCCGGTGGCATCGAGCTCGAGGCCCAGCGCCTTGGCGTATTCGGCGTTGCCGTCGGCGAGCATCAACACCTTCTCGCCGACGCCGCCCGACTTGCCCCAGGCGTTCATGACGAACACGTCGTTCACCGCCATGCAGGCGATGGTATCGACCCCCTTCGCCTTGATCTGATCCGCGAACTCGACGAAGCCCGGCAGGTGCTTGGCGTCGCAGGTCGGGGTGAAAGCCCCGGGCACGGAGAACAGCACCACGGTCTTGCCCTTGAACAGCTCATCGGTGGTGATCTTGCGCGGACCCTCGGAGGTCATGCGGGTGAACTTGCCCTCGGGCATCTTATCGCCGGCCTTGATGGTCATGTGATCGCTCCTCGTGAATGCGCCGTTGAAAAAAAGGCGGCCCGCGGGCCGCCTTCTCGATCGATCGATACGGGATCCTGTGCGCGGCCGCCCTCTAGGAGCCGAGCTTCTCGGCGTACAGGTCCCACAGCCGCAGGACGCGCGGGCTGACGTTCGGCACCGACTTCAAGGATCCGAAGGCCTTCTTGGCCTCGGGCAGATTCTTGAGCGCGGCCTGCGCGCGGCCCAGGTACACGTAGGCCTCGTCGGGGTGCTTCACCTGGCCCTTCTGCAGTCCGCGGCCGATCGCGGCGACCGCGTTCTGATAGTCGCCCGCGCCGTAGTACACCTCGCCGAGCTTGACGCTCAGCTCGCCGGCGGGATTCTTGGCGGCTTCGGCCTCGAACTGCGGCAGGCCCTTCTTGTCCGAGTCCGCGCGGGCTCGCAGGGACGCGAGCAGGCGGTTGGTGCGCTCCTTGTGCTCGTCCTTGACGAGGCCGCTGGCCATCGCCTTGTCGAGCACGGCGGCGGCCTCGCCCGGCAGCGCCGCATCGCCGAGGAGCTGCGCCATCTCGATGTAGTCGGAGTCCGTGGTCATCGCGTTCACGTCGTACATCACGCGGTAGATCATCAGCAGGTTGCGGTCGTCGCGCTCCTCCTGACGCTCCAGCCTGAGCAGCGTGTTCCAGTAATTGGTCTTGTTGGTCAGCTTGATGAGGTCGACCAGCGCCGCCATCATGGCGGCATTGTCGCCGGCATCGGACGCGCACTGCAGCTTGAACTGGTACAGGTTCTCCTTGGGCGCCTCACCGGCCTTGCGGGCCGCGGCCACGGCCTTGTCGGCCCAGATCGCGGTGTTCTTGCAGTCCTTCTGCAGGTAATAGAGCTGCGCCATGACGCCGATGTCATCCGGCGTCGCCGCGCCCGAGTCGACCACCTGCTTGCCGAATTCCAGAGCCTTGGGGTACTGCTGATTGCCGGCGCTCAGGCGGAACAAAAGGCGGGTGGTCTTCGCGGCCTCATCGGGCGTGTACGCACCGGTCGCGATCGCCTTCTCGAAGTTCTCTTCGGCGGCTTTCAGGTTGTTGAGCTTCACGTTGGCGAAGCCCTTGAAGTCATAGATGGTCTTCTTGTCGAAGGCCGTGAGCGGCGACTTCTGCTCGGCCGCGTCGAGATTCTTGATCGCCTCCTGCCACTGACCCTTCTGCAGCGCCTGCTGGGCGGCCTGCATCTCCTTGCCGATGATGTGGCTGATGGTCGGCGCTTTGTCCTTGTCCTTGTCCTTCTCCGCCGCGCTCGCTCCCGGAGCACCCGCAGCCATCACCGCCGCGACGATCGTGGCGAGCACCCAGCCAACCATGTTCGACCGCCGCATCACGCCGGACGCCGCACCCTGGATCGAATGACTCATTGAGAAAACCTCGCTGTCGTGTAGCCCCAAACAAACGGCGCGTGACCCCTCGCCAAAAGGGTCGACGCGCCGCGGCACTCTTCGGAGGAGTGCGCCCTAGAACAAGTCGTTGTTGACGAAGCCGATCTTCTTCAGCCCGTGGCTCTGCAGATCCGCCAGAGTCTGCGCCACCTTCTCGTACTTGGCGAACTTGTCGACCGTGATGTGCACCTCCGGCTGCGGAGATTTTTCCGCCTCCGAGATGATGTAGCCCTGCAGGGTCTTGCGGTCCACCGGCGTGCCGTTCCAGAGCAGCGTGCCGTCGAAGTCGATCCCCAGGTTGATCACCTCGGGCGGCGGCGGCGGCACGAAGTTCGGCGGCGGCGGCTGCGGATTGTCGATCTTGACGGCATGCGTCATGACCGGGATGGTGATGATGAAGATGATCAGCAGCACGAGCATGACGTCGATCAGCGGCGTCATGTTGATCTCCGAGAGTGCCTGACCCTCCCCACCTCCACCGACATTCATGGCCATTGCAAAACTCTCCTTAAGAACCCTTAGCCGCCGCCCGGGTGATCCGGTTCGGTGATGAATGCCACCTTCTTGATCCCGATCTGCTGGGTGGCGACCAGCACCTGGCCGACGAACTGATAGCGCACCGCGGCGTCGCCGCGGATGTGGACCTCGGGCTGAGGCTCCTGGCGGACGATGCCGCGCAGGCTGTTCTTCAATTCATCGAAGCTCGCGAGCTTCTTGGTGTTCCAGTAGATGTTGCCCTGCTCGTCGATGGCGATGGTGACGTTCTCCGGCTTGGTCTGCGTCGGGACGTTGGTCGCGATGGGCAGCTTGAGATTCACCTGCTGGATGATCACCGGCACCGTGATGATGAAGATGATCAGCAACACCAACATCACGTCCACGAGGGGCGTGACGTTGATATCCGACATCACTTCGCCTTCGGCCTCCCCGCCCACATTGATCGCCATGGCGCTGGTCTCCTGTCGCTCAGCGAGCGGCGGCGGCGGGCTTGACGCTCGGCGCGGACTGGCCGCTCATGCCGAGGCCCATCTTCGCGCCGGAGATCAGGTAGGCGTGCAACTCGTGGGTGAAGTGGCTGACGTACTCCTGCACGCCCTTGTTGCGGCGAAGCAGGATGTTGTAGCCGAGCACCGCGGGCACCGCGACGAACAGACCGATGGCGGTCATGATCAGCGCCTCGCCCACCGGGCCCGCGACCTTGTCGATCGACGCCTGACCGGCCAGGCTGATCGCGATCAGCGCGTGGTAGATGCCCCACACCGTGCCGAACAGTCCGACGAACGGCGCGGTCGAACCGACCGATGCCAGCACCGGCAGTCCCGACTGCATGCGGCTCACGACCTGATCGGCCGTGCGCTGCAACGACTCGGTGATCCACTCGCTGGTGCCGATGGCGCCCGACAGGCGGGTCTTGTTGGTCTCGTGATACTCGTAGGCCTGCTTGCCGGTCTCGGCGAGGGCACGGAACGGGTTCGCGCTGCCCTTCAACTTCGCGATCGCGTCGGTCAGGCTCGAGGAACTCCAGAACTCCTTCTCCGCCTCGATCGCCTGCTTGCGCATGCGCCGTTGATCGAAGAACTTCGTGATCATGATGAACCACGTCATGAGCGACATGACGATCAGGATCAGCAGCGTGGCACGGGCCACCAGATCGCCTTGGGCGATGAGGGCGCTGAGACCATACGGGTTTTCGACGACTTGCTCTTGCATGGACCGATTTCCTCTACTTGAAAGACGCTTCTAATGAACGGGTGTTGTCAATTCGACCGACGATTCGACCGCAGCTGCTCCGGCAACGGCTACCGGTTCGTCAGCTTCCACACGATGGGCACGGACACGGTCTTCGCGACGGGCTTGCCGTCCTCGGTGGCCGGCAGCATGCGCTGGCCGCGCACGCCCTTCAGACAGGCCTCGTCCAACCGGGGGAAGCCCGAGGAGGTCTGGATCGACTCGTTCGTGATCTTGCCGTCGGCGGCGACGGTCATCTGCACGACGCAGCGGCCCTCCTCGCCCGCGCGCTTGGAGGCGTCGGGGTAGAAGTCCTCGCCGATCTTCAGCGGATGCCGCGGATCCATGGCCACGTTGGTCATCTTCTTCGGCGCCGGCGGCGGCGGCGCGGCCACCGGCGCGGGCGCCGGGGTCAGGGTCTGGGTCACCGTCGTGATGGCCGTGGTGTTCTCGGGAGGCGCTGCCTGGATGTCGACGAATTCAGGCGGCGGCACGTACGGCTTGATCTCCTCGAGCTTCGGCGGCGGCGGCGGCGGCTTGTCGACTTCCTTGGGCTTGTCGATCTGCGACACTTCGACGGGTGGGATGATCGAGGACTTGATGCGCTGTGCCAGACCGGAATAGAAACCATAACCGACGAGCACGTGTATCGCGATGACGGCCAGAAGGGCGGCGCCTCTGCGGCCCGAGAACAATGATGGCTCTTCGTACTTGTACATCCGCTGCGACCCTACCCCTGTATCTAGTATTGCTCACCGAGTGGACGTCCCACGCGCCGCGCGCACGCCTCGAACCGGCCTCTCTGGCGCTTGAACCAGTGGCTTCCCTTATCCGGTTCCCCCCTCGGTGAACCCGGAGACTGACACAGTTTCAGCCCGCACTGCAAGCGTGACGTGGCGCCTTGCAATGATCGCGCGCATGTGTCCGGGAATCGATTTGCATAGCGAAAAATTCGATGGCGAAAGGCGTGAAAATTCGCTACTCGAGATCGGTCACGGCACCGCGCGAGGCACTGCTCACGGAGCGCGCGTATTTGGCGAGTGCGCCGCGACGCGCATACGGCTTGCGCGGCTTCCAGTCCTTGAGGCGGCGCCGCATCTGCGCGGCGCCGACGTGCAGCGTGATTTCTCGATGCTGCGCATCAATCGTGATCTCATCGCCGTTCTCGACCAGCGCGATCGGTCCGCCGAGCGCCGCTTCCGGCGTGACGTGGCCCACCACGAACCCGTGGCTGCCGCCCGAGAAACGTCCGTCGGTGATCAATGCCACCTCGCCGCCGAGACCCTTGCCCATGATGGCGCTGGTCGGGCTCAACATCTCGCGCATGCCGGGCCCGCCCTTCGGTCCCTCGTAGCGGATCACGACCACGTCGCCGGCACGCACCCTGCCGCCGAGAATCCCGGCGAGCGCCGCTTCCTCCGACTCGAACACCCGGGCGCGTCCCTTGAAACTCAGGCCTTCCTTGCCGGTGATCTTGGCCACCGCTCCCTCGGGCGCCAGGTTGCCGTACAGGATCACCAGGTGGCTGTCCTTCTTGATCGGATCGGCGAGCGGCCGCACGATGGCCTGCCCCGGCGGATAGGGCGCCACCTCGCGCAGGTTCTCGCCGAGGCTCGCACCGGTCACGGTCAGACAATCGCCATGCAGCAAGCCAGCCTCGAGCAGGGTCTTCATCAGCGGGCGGATGCCGCCGATGGCCACCAGATCCGACATCGAAAAGCGGCCGCTCGGCCGCAGGTCGGCGAGCACCGGAACGCGCCGGCCGATGCGCGTGAAGTCGTCGAGGCCGAGTTTCACCGCGGCGGCCGACGCGATGGCGAGCAGGTGCAGCACCGCGTTGGTCGAGCCGCCGAGCGCGATCGCCACCGTGATCGCGTTCTCGAAGGCCTTGCGGGTCAGGATGGCGCTCGGCCGGATGCCCCGGCGGATCAATTCGACCACGGCGGCGCCCGCGCGCCGGCAATCCTCCCGCTTGTGCGCGGAGATCGCATCCTGGGCCGAGCTGTTCGGCAGGCTCATGCCGAGCGCCTCGATGGCCGAGGCCATGGTATTCGCCGTGTACATCCCGGCGCAGGATCCGGGTCCCGGGATCGCGGTTCGCTCGACGAACCTCAGCTGCTGCTCGGAGACCGTGCCGCGGGCGTGTCCGCCCACCGCCTCGAACACCGAGACGATGTCGCGCTGTTCGACGCCCGGCCGGATGGTGCCGCCGTACACGAACACCGCCGGCCGGTCGAGCCGCGCGATGGCCATCATGCAGCCCGGCATGTTCTTGTCGCAGCCGCCGATGGCCACCAGACCATCGAACCCCTGGGCGCCCACGACGGTCTCGATCGAGTCCGCGATCACCTCGCGCGACACGAGCGAATAGCGCATTCCCGGTGTGCCCATGGAGATCCCGTCGGACACCGTGATGGTGCCGAACGTCACGGCCTTCGCCCCGCCGCCCTCCTCGGCGCCGGCCGCGGCCTGCCGCGCCAGTTCGTCGATGTGCATGTTGCAGGGGGTGAGATTGCTCCAGGTCGACGCGATGCCGACCTGCGGCTTGGCGAAATCGGCGTCCTCGAAGCCCACCGCGCGCAGCATCGCGCGGCTCGGCGCCTGCTTGACGCCATCGACCACGAGACGGGAATGACGCCGAGAATCCGGGGCGGGCGGCGCGCTCTTCTTCTTCAAGGGCGCTCCGCGCCGTATCGCTGCACGAGATAGCGGAACACGCCGCGCAGGCCCTGTGCCTCGGCGCCGACGCCACGCCCCGGCCGCTCCTTGGGGTTCCAGCCGTACAGATCGACGTGCAGCCACTCCGGCGTCCGGCTGACGAAGCGCTTCAGGAACAGCGCGCCGAAGATCGCCCCGGCCAGCGACGAGGCCGCCACGTTGTTGAGGTCGGCGATCTTGCTGCCGAGCTCGTCGTCGTAGCCCATCCACAGTGGCATGGGCCACAGCGGATCGTGCTCCTCGGCCGCCACGCGCGCGACCTCCGCGGTGAGCGCATCGTGGCTGCCGAACAACGCCGGCAGCTCGGGGCCGAGCGCGACGCGCGCCGCCCCCGTGAGCGTCGCGAAATCGATGATGAGGTCGGCTCCTTCGGCGTCGGCGAGCGCCAGCGCATCGCACAACACGAGGCGCCCCTCGGCGTCGGTGTTGCCCACCTCCACGGTCAGGCCCTTGCGCGTCGCCAGCACGTCACCGGGCCGATAGGCGTTGCCGGAGACCGCGTTCTCCACCGCCGGCACGAGCACCCGCAGTCGCGCGCCGATGCCGGCGCTCATGAGCATGTGGGCGAGCCCCAGCGCGACCGCGGCGCCGCCCATGTCCTTCTTCATGAGCGCCATGCCCGCGCTCGGCTTGAGATCCAGGCCGCCGCTGTCGAAGCACACCCCCTTGCCCACCAGTGTGATCCGCGGCCGCTCGTGCGCGTTCGCCGGCGCCCACTGCAGCTCGATGAGCCGCGGCGCCGCCGCGCTCGCGCGCCCGACGGCGTGGATGGCCGGAAAATTGGCGGCCAGCAGTTCCTCGCCAACCCATTCGCGGCA
Source organism: Pseudomonadota bacterium (assembly GCA_021779875.1). Classification (GTDB taxonomy): domain Bacteria; phylum Pseudomonadota; class Gammaproteobacteria; order Steroidobacterales; family Steroidobacteraceae; genus Bog-1198. Next base: position 1,746 of record JAJXZV010000412.1, on the reverse strand, counting down.
GCTCGCGCCGTGGCGCTCCGCCAGGCGCCGGGCGGCGGCCGCGAGTTCGGCGGGCCCCAGGTCCGCGGCGGGGGTGTTGATCAGGTCGCGCGCGAGGCGCAGCGCCTCGATGGTGCGGGCCACGTGCTGCGAATCGGCGTTCGGCGGCGGTTCGAGCGTCGCGATCCGCTCGGGCCGCGGCGCGCGATAGCGGTCGAAGCGGTAGCCGCCGTAGGCGAATCCCAGGCAGAGCTGCGTCGCCTCGGCGGCGCTCCAGGCCTGGGCCGCGCGAAAACGCCGCGCGGGCAGGCGCTCGGCGAATCCCGCCGCATGCCAAAGCGACAGCCCGCCCAAGCGCTTGCCGAGCCCGCCCACCGCGAGCGCGAGCACGCCGGTCGCATCGGGCACGAGCACGGTCCGATGCTTCTCGCCCTTGAAGCCCTGCTCCTCGAGCCATTGGGCGGTCGCAGGCGCCTGGGCGGCGCGCCAGGCCTCCACCTCGTCCTCGTACAGCAGCCACAGCGGCACCGGCGCACGCGCGCCGTGCGGCGGCCCCTGTTCGATCGTCGGATGTTCGTCGGTCATGGTCTTCCAAGAATTCCGCAAATCGCGCCGGCGCGCGGACTCGGCCGCGCCCGCACCGATCTTGCATCATAAGAGATTCTGTGGTGCTATTCCCAGGCTACTTAACAGGGCTTCCGACGCAGCGTTTTCCTCGCGACCCCGCTTAAGTCCCTAGGCTTAAGATGCGGGGTTTTGCGTTTTGGGGGCCTTGAGAATTTTCCTGACGAGTTCATTGTAGGAGCTTCACATGCGTATGTATTCGCAGAAAGACGTCGACAAGAAGGCGCTGCGCGGCGCGCGGATCGCGATCCTCGGCTATGGCAGTCAGGGGCGCGCGCACGCGCTCAACCTGCGCGACAGCGGCTACGACGTGGTCGTCGGCGTACGCAAGGGCGACAGCTGGAACAAGGCGAAGAAGGACGGCTTGAAGGTTCTCGAGCCGAAGGCGGCGGTCAAGGGCGCCTCCCTGATCGCGATGCTGGTTCCCGACCTCACGCAGAAGGCGCTCTACGAGGAGCTGAAGCCGCTGATCGAACCCGGCGCGACGCTGTTGTTCGCGCACGGCTTCAACGTGCACTTCAAGCAGATCAAACCCCGCAAGGATCTCGACGTGGTGCTGATCGCCCCCAAGGGTCCGGGCGACCTCGTTCGGCGGCAATTCACCCAGGGCCGGGGCGTGCCCTGCCTGCTCGCCGTGGCGCAGGATGCGACCAAGCGCGCCAAGGCCAAGGCGCTCGCCTACGCGGACGGCATCGGCGGAACGCGCGGCGGCGTACTCACGACGACCTTCGCCGAGGAGACCGAGACCGACCTGTTCGGCGAGCAGGCGGTGCTGTGCGGCGGCGCCACCGAGCTGGTGGTCAAGGGCTACGAGACGCTGGTCGAGGCGGGTTATCAGCCGGCCGTGGCCTACTTCGAGTGCCTGCACGAGCTGAAGCTGATCGTCGACCTGCTGCACGAGGGCGGCATCACCAAGATGCACCGCTTCATCAGCGAGACCGCGAAATACGGCGACCTCACGCGCGGACCGCGGGTGGTCAACAAGGCGACCAAGAAAGAGATGAAGAAGATCCTCACCGAGATCCAGCAGGGCAAGTTCGCCCGGCAATGGATCAACGAGACCAAGAGCGGCCGGCGCAAGTACTCGAAGCTCCTGAAGGCGGACCTCGCGCACTCGATCGAGAAGGTGGGCGCGCAGCTGCG
>JAJXZV010000326.1 GCA_021779875.1 Pseudomonadota bacterium | reverse complement strand
GATCGAAATCTGGGCCATCCCCTGAAGCTCCAGGGCCCCAGTGCGAGCTCGCGTTCGTCCCACGGCGACAGTTCCACAGGCCGATTACCGCGGCGGGACCGAACCCGGAGACACCGGACAGCAGAGCTCGTCCGGTTACGAGGTGTCCCAATAAACCTGCTGCGGGGGAGCTGCTGATTCACAACCCAATCGAAGCGCAGGCTCATCGTGGGCAACGTCACCGAGCGAGCAAGGCGCATTGCGGGTGGATCATGTTAGAGAGCCCGGAGCAACGGCACGACGTGCCGCGCGCGCCGCCTGGAACGGCATAACAAAAGCAGCCCCACCTCGTAGCGTGCTGGCATGCAGGAAATACCGATGAGCCTCGCCAGCAAACTGCGCGACCCCTCTCTGTTCGTCGAGGCCGCGGCGATCGGCGCGGACTGGATCGAGAACGGGCCCGCCGGTGTGCGCATCGCCGTGCTGGACCCCGCAGACGGAAGCACACTTGGCCATGTGCCGGGACTCGACGCGGCCCAGACCCGCTTGGCGGTCGCCGCCGCGGAGGCAGCGTGGCCTGCCTGGCGTGCACGCCCGGCGCAGGAGCGGGCCGACATTCTCGAGCGCTGGTTCGATCTGATGCTCGCCAACGCCGACGACCTGGCACTCATCATGACGCGCGAACAGGGCAAGCCGCTCGCGGAGGCGCGCGGCGAGATCCTCTACGCCGCCAGCTTCGTCAAATGGTTCGCGGAGGAGGCGCGCCGCGTGCGCGGCGAGACCGTGCCCGCTCCGACGGCGGACCGCCGCATCCTGGTGCTACGCCAGCCGGTGGGCGTTTCCGCCGCGATCACGCCGTGGAATTTCCCGGCCGCGATGATCACACGCAAATGCGCGCCAGCGCTTGCCGCGGGCTGCACCGTGATCGTGAAACCTTCCGAGCTCACACCGTTCTCCGCCCTCGCGCTCGCGGTGCTCGCTCAGCGGGCCGGACTGCCACCGGGCGTGCTCAACGTCGCCACCGGCCAGCCGGCGGCGGTCGGCGGCGCGCTCACCTCGGAGCTTGCCGTGCGCAAGCTCTCCTTCACCGGATCGACGGCGGTCGGGCGGCTCCTGATGCGCCAGTGCGCTGATAGCGTCAAAAGGCTGAGCCTGGAGTTGGGCGGCAACGCGCCCTTCATCATCTTCGATGACGCGAATCTCGACTCCGCAATCGCCGGCGTCATGGCAAGCAAGTTCCGCAACGCCGGCCAAACCTGCGTCTGTGCCAACCGCATCCTGGTGCAGGAGGGCATCCACAGCGCCTTCCTCGACCGGCTCGCTGGCGCGGTCGAGAAGCTCACGGTCGGCGCGGGGACGGAACCCGGCGTGACCATCGGCCCGCTCATCACCGAGGCGGCGACGAAGAAGGTGCTCGGCCATGTCGAGGACGCGCTGGCACACGGCGCGATGGCCGTGGTCGGGGGCGGCCGACACGCACGCGGCGGCCAGTTCGTCGAGCCGACGGTGCTGGTTGGCGCCACCACCGACATGCGACTCGCCAACGAGGAGACGTTTGGCCCAGTGGCACCGGTGTTTCGCTTCCGTACCGAGGAGGAAGCGATCCGCATCGCCAACGCCACGCCCTACGGCCTCGCCGCCTATTTCTACACCGAGAATCTGCGCCGATCCTGGCGCGTCGCGGAGGCGCTGGAGTTCGGCATGGTCGGCCTTAACACCGGCAGCGTCTCGATGGAGGTCGCACCCTTTGGCGGCGTTAAGCAATCCGGCCTCGGACGCGAGGGCTCGCATCTCGGCATGGAAGAGTACCTCGAGGTCAAGGCATTCCATGTCGGCGGCCTGGCATGAGCGCCGACATGCTCCTCGAACCGGCGATCGAGACGGTTACCGGCGACGCATCCCTGCCCACCCGCGTCGATGTCGCGGTGATCGGCGGAGGCATCGTCGGTACCGCTGCGGCCTACTATCTCGCCGCCAGGGGCCTTGCCGTCGCGCTGCTGGAGAAGGGGCGCGTCGGCGGCGAGCAGTCCGGGCGCAATTGGGGCTGGTGCCGGCAGCAAAACCGCGACATCCGCGAACTGCCGCTGATGGTGGCGAGCATGCGGCTGTGGGAGGAACTCGGGCGGGAGACCGGCCGCGATCTCGGGTTCGAGCGCAGCGGCCTAGTCTACGTGACTAAGGATGCCAAGGAGCTGGCAACCTGGGAGGCCTGGATTGCGAGGGCGCAGTCATACCAGGTGGGCAGCCGCGTCATCGGTCCTGCCGAAGCACGGGCGTTGACGCCGGGGAACGAACAGGACTGGATCGGCGGCGTGCACTCGCCACGAGACGGGCGTGCGGAACCCTGGCTTGCCGCCCCGGCGATCGCCGCTGCCGCGCGGGATCGCGGTGTCACGCTGCTGCAGAACTGTGCCGTGCGCGGCCTCGACATCACGGCTGGGCGGGTGTGCGGCGTGGTGACCGAACGGGGGCGCATCGCCGCGGACGCCGTGTTGTGCGCCGCCGGGGCCTGGGCCTCGATGTTCTGCCGCCGGCATGATCTCGATCTGCCGCAGGCCGGCGTGCGCTCGACCATCTTCCGAACCGCGCCGGCGGCGAAGGTGACACCCGGCGGCCTGGTCACGCCCGACTTCACCCTCACGCGCTGCCCGGACGGCGGCTACATCGTCGCTGCTCAGGATCGCGGCCGGCTCGACATCACGCCGCAGGGGCTCCGTTACACGCGGCAGTTCTGGCCGATGTTCCGCTCGCGGCGGAATAGCCTGCGCATGGGCATCGGTCGCTCATTCTTCTCCGGTCCCGAGGCGTTGGCCGGGCGGTGGTCGCTCGACGCCGCGACGCCGTTCGAGCGCCACCGTGAATTCGCCCCGCCGCCCGACACCGCTATCGTCGCGCCCGCGCTGGCGCGCGTGACCAGGACCTATACCGCGCTCGCCGGCCTACGTGCCGCGCGTGTCTGGGGCGGCTGGATCGACTCTACCCCGGATGCGGTGCCCGTCATTTCGGTGGTGGACCGGCTGCCGGGCTTCTACCTCGCCACCGGGTTCAGCGGCCATGGTTTCGGCGTCGGCCCCGGCGCCGGCCGGCTTGCCGCCGACCTGGTGACCGGCGACACACCCCTGGTCGATCCGGCACCGTTCCGCTATGCGCGCCTCGTCGATGGCAGCCCACTCGTACCGCCCGGGATGATGTAGCGCGTGCGCACGCCGCCTCGCAGCCAGGTTGTGCTGCGCCCTCTCACCATCAAGGATCTTGCAGCCGCCTATGGCCTCACCCGCGCCATTGGCTGGCCGCACCGGCGGGAGGACTGGGCGTTGGCACTGCGCCTCGGCTCCGGCGTCGCGGCAGAGGCGGACGGCAAGCTGATCGGCACCGCGCTGCGCTGGACCTATGGCACTGCGGACGCGCGCATCGGCATGATCGTGGTCGACCCCGCGGCCCAGAGCCGGGGCCTCGGCCGGCGGCTCACGCAGGCAGCGCTCAGGCCGTTGCGAGGCCGCTCGGTCACCCTGCACGGCACGCCAGCGGGGCTCTCGCTCTACACTTCGCTGGGATTCGAGACGGTTGGGGTCGTGCGCCAAGTGCAGGGTGCCGCGTTTCGCCCTGGGGTTCTGGCGCTCGGTGCCGGCGAGCGGCTGCGCCCCATCGGGCGGAGCGACCCAGCGATGCTCGCGGCTCTCGATCGCGCGGCGACCGGCTGGGACCGCTCCCGGGTGTTCGCCGCCTTGCTGAAGGCGGGCAGCGGCGTGGTGCTGGACCGTGCCGGTACCATCCGCGGCTTTGCCCTGCTGCGCCGGTTCGGCCACGGGTTGCTTATCGGCCCGGTCGAGGCCCCGGACGCCGCGAGTGCGAAGGCGATGATCCTGTATCACCTTGGTAGCCACGCCGGCCAGTTCATGCGCATCGATGTGCCGGAGGAGACCGGCCTCGTTCCCTGGCTGCTGCGGCTCGGGCTCGCGG
>JAJXZV010000179.1 GCA_021779875.1 Pseudomonadota bacterium | reverse complement strand
GGAAAGTGCACGACGGCGGGATGCCAGCTCACGGGTCGCTCCGCGGCCCGCGCCACCAGGCGATGGTGTCGGCGAGCCCCGAGTCGAGCGTGTGGCGGGGACGCCAGCCGATCTCCCGCTCGAGCCGCGCGGTGTCCGGCAGCAGCACCGCCGGCTCCCCGGGCGGGGCCGCGCGCGCGCCGAGACGTACGGCACCGGGGCCGCCGATCCGCCCGGCGATCTTCTCGAGCAGCGCCCCGATGGTGATGGCATCGCTCGAGCCGATGTTCACCGCCCCCCCGGCGCCGCTGCCCAGCAGGGCGGCGAACGCGGCGCCGACGTCCGCGGCGTGCAGGAAGCTGCGCACCTGGCGGCCGTGGGTGGCCGGGGCGTCGTGGCCCTGCAGCAGGTTCACGATCGCCGAGGACACCAGGCGGTCGGGGTGCTCGTGCGGGCCGTATTGCAGGAAGATCCGGCCCCAGGCCGTGGTGATGCCGTGCGCCAGGCCGAATGCCTCGAGCGAGCGGTGCAGCGCGAGCTTGCTGGCGGTGTACGCGGGTAGAGGCCGTGCGGCCGAGTCCGCCAGCGGGCTGCGGTCCTCGTGGCAGACCTCGACGCGTGCCCAGTCGTACTCCGCGCAGGAGCCCGCCATCACGGCCCGCCGGCCGCCGGCCGCGGCGAACGCGTCCAGCAGCGCGAGGCTCGCCGCCAGCCATTCCCGGTTGGCGGGACTGTGCCAGTACAGCCCCGGCGTCGCGATCCAGGCGAAATGCAGCAGGTGCGTGGGCCGCGCCGCGGCGCACAGCGCCTGGTGCGACCCCGGATCGAGCAGGTCCGCCCGGTGCACCCGGGCGCCCTCGAGCTGCGCCGGCGCCGGCGCCCCCGGCCGCAGCACCGCGTGCACCTCGTAACCCGCGGCCAGCAGCGGCGGCACGCTCCACCGGCCGATGAAACCGCCCGCACCGGTGACCAGCACGCGCGGCGCCATCAGCGTCCGCCCGCGGCCTCGAGCAGCGGGTGGCTCGCGTCGCGCTCCGAAATGACCGCGGGTTCGGCGGGCCAGCGGATCCCGAGCGCCGGATCGTTCCAGCGCACGCCGCGGGCGGCGCCCGCGACGAACGGCACGGAGATCATGTAGAGCATCTCGGTCCGATCCTCGAGGCTCAGGAAACCGTGCGCGAAGCCCTTCGGCACGTACAGCGCCCGCCGATTCGCGGCGCTCAATTCCACGCCCAGCCAGCACCGGTGGGTGGGCGAACCGGGGCGCAGATCGACGACGACGTCGAACACGGCGCCCGACGTGCAGCGCACCAGCTTGTCTTCCTCGTGCGGGGCCGCCTGGTAGTGCAGGCCCCGCAACGTCCCGCGACGCGCGTTGTAGGACACGCTGCACTGGGGCATCGCCGCGGCCAGGCCGCGCGCCGCGAACTCCGCGGCGCAGTAGCTGCGCGCGAAGAAGCCGCGCTCGTCCTCGACCGGCTGCAGCTCGACGATGAGCACGCCGGCGAGTTCCGTGTCGACGAAGTTCATCGCCGCCGGCCGCCGCGCATCACCGCTCCCAGCGCTTCCAGGGCGCGCCGCCCTCGTCCCACAGCGCGTTCAGGTGCTGCTTGTCGCGCAGCGTATCCATCGGCTGCCAGAAGCCCCGGTGCACCCAGGCGGCCAGCTGGCCGTCGGCGGCGAGCGTCTCGAGCGGCTCCTTCTCCCACACCGTCTGCGGCCCGTCGATCAGGTCGAGCACCGACGGCTCCAGCACGAAGAAGCCGCCGTTGATCAGCCCGCCCTCGGCCTGCGGCTTCTCCTCGAAGGCGACCGCCTGCGTCCCCTGCACGGCGATGCGGCCGAAGCGCGCGGGCGGGCGCACGCAGGCGACCGTCGCCTTGCAGCCGCGCTCCTTGTGGAAGGCGATCTCGGCGCCGAGATCGATGTCCGCGAGGCCGTCGCCGTAGGTCATGCAGAAGGTCTCGTGCGCATCGAGGAACTTGCCGACCTGCAGCAGCCGGCCGCCCGTCATGGTGTCCTCGCCCGTGTCCACCAGCGTGACCTTCCACGGCTCGCTGCGGCAATCGTGGTACTCGATGCGGTTGCCGGCCATGTCGAAGGTCACGTCCGCCTGATGCAGGAAGTAATTCGCGAAGTACTCCTTCACCATGTAGCCCTTGTAGCCCAGGCAGACGATGAACTCGCGCACCCCGAAGGCCGCGTACAGCTTCATGATGTGCCACAGGATGGGCCGGGAACCGATCTCGACCATGGGCTTCGGCCGAGTGTTGGATTCCTCGGCGATGCGCGTGCCCTTGCCGCCGGCGAGGATGACGCACTTCATGCCGCCTCCCCGACGCGCATCCCATACTCGGCGATCTGCCGTGCCGTGAACTGTCGCATGTTCTCCCCCGCCGCGTGCGCCCGGTACCAGGCCGCGGTCCAATCGATCGATTCTTGCAGATCGAGCCGCGGACGCCAGCGCAGGGCGCGCGCCGCGAGCGCCGAGGACAGCGTCAGGGCGCGCGCCTCGCCGGGATGCTCCGCGGCGTCGGCCACCCACCCCGGCCGTCCGCCGAACGCCGCGCTGAAGCCCTCCACCAACTCGCGCACGCTGCGGAAGGAGCCCGGGTCCGGTCCGAAGTTCACCGCGCGCGGCGCCGCGTCCGGCGTCTCGATCAGCGCGCGTGCGAGCGTCAGATAGCCCGCCAGCGGCTCGAGCACGTGCTGCCAGGGCCGCACCGCATCCGGGTAGCGCAGCGTCACCGGCGCGCCGGCGCCGAGCGCGCGCACGCAGTCCGGGATCAGCCGGTCGTCCGCCCAGTCGCCGCCGCCGATCACGTTGCCCGCCCGGGCGGTGGCGATCGCCGGGCCGGCGCCGAAGAAGCTGTCGCGAAAGCTCTGCGTCACCAGTTCGGCGCACGCCTTGCTGTTGCTGTACGGGTCGTGGCCGCCCAGCCGGTCGTCCTCGGCGAACGGCCGGCCCTCGCCGTGGTTCTCGTAGACCTTGTCGCTGGTCACGACCACCGCGCATTCGAGCGACGGCAGCGCGCGGCAGGCCTGCAGCAGGTTCGCCGTCCCCATGACGTTGGTGCCGAAGGTGTCGATCGGATCCCGGTAGGACTCGCGCACCAGCGCCTGCGCCGCCATGTGGATCACGACCTGCGGCTCGGCCGCGCGCAGCGCCTCGGACAGCCGCGCCGGGTCGCGCACGTCGGCGATCACCGAGGCGATCGGCGCGCCGAGCAGCGTCCAGAGGTTGGTCCGCTCCCGCGGCGCGAGCGCGTAGCCGGTGACCTCGGCGCCGAGCTCGCGCAGCCACAGGGCGAGCCACGCGCCCTTGAAGCCGGTGTGCCCGGTGAGCAGCACCCGCCGTCCCCGCCAGAAGCGCGCCTCGGGCGCCGTCATCGCGGTCCCGACCAGCGCGCCCGCAGCGCTCCCAGGCAGCGGCGCACCTGCGAGCCGCCGAGCAGCGCGCCCAGCCGGATCTGCAGGCCCAGGAACTTGCGCATCGCGCTCACCAGCAGGAACACGTCCCGGTACTGGCGCCGGCCCTGGGTCGTGTAGGCGATCTTCAGGGCATCGCACACCAGCGCGGTCGGCAACTTGTACAGCCGCGAACGCGCGACGAAGGGATCGCGCACGCGCACCCGGAAGCTCGGGTCCTCGAGCAGCAGCCAGGTGGCCACCCGCTCCATGACGAATATCTTCATGTGCACGTCGCGGCGTCCGCGGTAGCGCGTCGGCGTCGACAGCTCCCGGCCGAGCGGATCGGCCGGGTCCTCGGCGATCGCGAACAGCCGCTCGTTGAACGCGAGCCAGGCGCGCCAGAAACGCGGCTTCGCGATGAAGTAGTTCGAGTGCACGGTGTTGCGCGAGTCCGACACCAGGTCGCGCAGGTCCCGCCGGTATCCGAGCCGTTCGAACAGGCGTTGCGCGACATCGAGCAGCCCCGGGTGCTCGGCGTCGCCGTGCTGGAA
>JAJXZV010000058.1 GCA_021779875.1 Pseudomonadota bacterium | reverse complement strand
AGACGGAGTGCTCGGCGCAGTCGCCGGATCGTAGAGTGCCGGCCGACGATCAAGCACTCGAGGGGAGTTCGCGATGAACCATGGCGCTGCACGCAAATCGAAGCCGGCCGCGGCATCGGCCACCGGATGGGATCCGCGTTGGGCGCGCGTCGTGGCCCGAGACCGGGGCGCCGACGGCGAGTTCTACTACTCGGTGGCGAGCACGGGCGTCTATTGCCGACCCTCGTGCCCGTCCCGCCTGGCCAATCCGAAGAACGTGCGTTTCCACGCGAGCGCCGCCGAGGCGGAAGCCGCGGGCTTTCGGCCGTGTCGCCGATGCAAGCCGAACCAACCCTCGGCAAGCGCCCGCAACGCCGAGATGATCGCGCGCAGTTGCCGGCTCATCGAGCGCTCCCCGGGAAGTCCGCGGCTCGCCGAACTGGCGCGGGCGGCCGGCCTCAGCGCACACCACTTCCATCGCCTGTTCAAGTCGGTCACCGGGGTGACGCCGAAGGCCTATGCGACCGCCCACCGGGCCGCCGAGGTGCGCCGCGAGCTTAGGCAGCGCGCGACCGTGACCGAGGCCATCTACGGCGCCGGCTTCAACGCCAACAGCCGCTTCTACGAGCAGTCGGCCCGGCGGCTCGGCATGACCCCCACCGACTACCGTCGGGGCGGGGCCGACGCGGTCATCCGATTCGCGGTCGGCCAATGCTCGCTCGGTTCCATTCTGGTGGCCATGAGCGATCGCGGGGTCTGCGCGATCCTGATGGGCGATGATCCGGAGGCCTTGCTTCGTGATCTGCAGCACCGCTTTTCAAAGGCTCGGTTGATCGGAGGCGACGCCGGCTTCGAGGCAGTGATCGCCCGGGTGGTGGGCTTCGTCGAAACTCCGGGAATCGGGCTCGATCTGCCGCTGGATATTCGCGGCACCGCATTCCAGCAGCGGGTTTGGCGGGCGCTGCAGGACATACCGGCGGGCGGCACCGCCACGTACGCGCATATCGCCGATAAGATCGGCGCGCCGCGCGCCGTGCGTGCGGTGGCGGGTGCCTGCGCGGCGAATCCGCTGGCCGTGGCCATTCCCTGCCATCGGGTGGTCCGCAGCGATGGCGCTGCGTCGGGCTACCGCTGGGGCATCGAGCGCAAGCGCAACCTGATCGACCGCGAACGCGCCACGCCGGACGCCGGGCCGCGCCTTCCGCGATGACGTCCGAGTCGCTGACGAGGTCTCTCGAACTCTTCGCGCAGGCGTCGTGTCACGTGCCGCTGGGCGACGGGGCGGTCTGGCTTCGCGGCTTCGCCCGATCCCGAGGCGGTGAACTCATCGACGCACTGCACGGCGTGGCGCGCGAGGCGCCCTTGAGGCACATGGCGACCCCGGGCGGCTCGACCATGTCGGTCGCCATGACGAATTGCGGCGCCGTCGGCTGGGTGAGCGATCGCCAGGGCTACCGCTACGACCCGACCGACCCCGGGAGCGGCCGGTGCTGGCCCGCGATGCCGCCGCCATTCGTCGATCTGGCGACCCGTGCGGCGTGCGCCGCGGGCTTCCCTGGCTTCGAGCCGGACGCCTGCTTGATCAATCGGTACGAACCCGGCGCACGCCTCTCGTTGCATCAGGACAAGAACGAGCGTGACCTGCGCAGCCCGATCGTGTCGGTGTCGCTCGGCCTGGAGGCGGTCTTCCTCTGGGGCGGGCGTCGGCGCGGCGATCGACCGCGGCGAGTCCCGCTGGTTCACGGTGACGTGGTCGTCTGGGGCGGCCCGGCGCGCCTGGCGTTCCACGGGGTGATGCCCTTGCCCGAAGGGACTCACCCGCTGACGGGCCGCGCCCGCTACAACCTCACCTTCAGACACGCCATCTGAGCGAGGACCGGTGCTCGTCGTCAGGCGTGCGGCGCAGCGATGCGGCGACGATCCATGCCGATCCCGCCAGCAAAAAGGTCAGGAACGTCTCCGAACATCGGATCTGAGTCGTCGGCGCCCACTCGGGAGCGGGTTGCGCGGAGAAGCTCGGCAACCAAACCAAGATGCCAAATAGGGTCATCATGATGGCTTCCAGGGTCGCCGCCAGACGGGGCAGAACCCCCACGATGAGGCCAAGGCCGGCGGCCGTGTGCGCGGCCCCCGTGACATACGCGAATTCCAGCCGACCGGGGAGCCACCCCGGCACCATCGCCGCCGTCAGTGCGGCGTAGCCGAAGTGAGCCGCGCCATAGGTCACGCAGGCCGCTCCGAAGAGAACCCGCGCCGCACGGCGCACGCGGGCCCCGCTCATCCCGGTCGCCGCGGGCGTCTCGTGTGGGCGGCGCAGGAGGGCGTCAAGGGTCCAGGCGCCGAGCAGGGGACCCAGGGCTTCGCCGAGACCGTACCAGTGGCCGATGCTCGAGGGATCCGGCACGACGGCCCATGCGCGTGCCGCGGCCCAGACCAGGCCGTAGGCCCCGATCACCCTGACGCTCACCCGGGCCGTGCGCGAGAAGAACGACCCCGCGGCGGCGGCGAGCAAGACCGCTCCCGATCCGAGGGCGCCCGCGGCCGGCCATGGAAACCAGGCGGGCACCCCTCCCGATATCGGGGCGAAGTTGCCGTAGACCAGGCTCAGCATGGCAAGCCCCGCCACGGCGGTCGCGAACAGGGCGTGGCCGATTCCGGATATCCGCATGGTGGGATCGCCTCTCGCGGGCAGGCCGGCGTTCAAAGATCCGATGGTATGCCCGCCGGCGGCGCGCGTCAGCCCGAACGCAACCGGCCGGGCGCCGGCTACCGCCCGCGGTAAGCCGCGAGCTTGCTGTGCGTGCGCAGGAATTGATCCTGCTCGCGCGCCGGCGCGAGCGACTGGCCCAGCCGGGCGTACAGGGCGATCGTGGCCGGCGCCACCGCGGCGCTGCGGAGGAACCCCTGGTATTGATCGCAGCCCAGGGCGCGCAGCCGATCGAGCTGCTGGGGGGTCTCGACTCCCTCGGCGATCACCCGCAGGCGCAGTCCGTGGGCGAGCGAAATGATCGCGCCGACGATCGACTGCGCATCGGTGCTGGTGGTCAGGTCGCTGATGAAACTGCGATCGATCTTGAGCTTGTCGATCGGGAAGCGGCGCAGATACCCCATGCTCGAGTAGCCGGTGCCGAAGTCGTCGATCGACACGACCACGCCCATGCGGCTCAGCTCCTCCAGGATGGCGATCGACCCTTGCGCATCGTCCATGACGGTCGACTCGGTGAGCTCGATTTCCAGGTACTGAGGGTCGAGGTCGTTGTCGCGCAGCGCGGCGCGGACGGTGTCGAGAAATTCCGAGCGGCGGAAGTGGACGGGTGAGATGTTCACCGCGATGCGCATGAACGGCAGCCCCTCATGCCGCCAGCGCCTGGCCTGCCGGCAGGCCTCCCGCAGAGCCCATTCGCCGAGCGCGATCACCAGGCCGGTCTCCTCGGCGAGCCCGATGAACTCGCCGGGGGGCACCATGCCGCGCACCGGATGGCGCCAGCGCAGCAGCGCCTCGACGCCGATCATGCGGTCGCTCGCCACGTCGAATTTCGGCTGATAGTGCAGTTCGAACTGCCGCTGCGCCAGCGCCCGGCGCAGATCGGCCTCGAGATCGAGCCGCTTCTGGGAGACGGCGCTGCGGTCGGCGTTGAAGAACTGAAACGTGTTCCGACCGATCGACTTGGCGTGATACATCGCCTCGTCCGCGTGGGCGATCAGCGTGTCCGGGTCGGCCCCGTCGTCCGGGAACACGCTGATGCCGATGCTGGCGGAGGTGTGCAGATCGCCGGAATTCAGCGAGAAGGGCGCATCGAGCGCGGCGATCACGGAGCGCGCGGCGCCGGCCGCGTCGGCCGGCTCGGCGATCTCGTCGATGAGCATCAGGAATTCGTCGCCGCTCAGCCGGGCCACGGTGTCCGCGGGACGCGCCACGCCCGTGAGGCGCTCCCCCACCGCGGCGAGCAGCCGATCGCCGATGCCGTGAC
>JAJXZV010000268.1 GCA_021779875.1 Pseudomonadota bacterium | reverse complement strand
CCTCGCCGGCATCATGGGCGGGCGCGACACGGCCATCGCGCCGACCACGACCTCGGTGCTGCTCGAGAGCGCCCACTTCACGCCGGCCGCGGTCGCCGGCCGGGCGCGCCGCCTCGGCCTGTTCACCGATGCCGCGCAGCGCTTCGAGCGGGGCGTGGACCCGACGCTGCCCGAGCGGGCGATCGAGCGCGCCACGGCGCTGCTGCTCGAGATCGCGGGCGGCGAGGCCGGCCCGGTGCAGGTGACCCGCGGCGAGGCACCGGCCGAGGCGCCCTGGGTGGCGCTGCGCCGCGAACGCCTCGCCCGATTGCTCGGCGACGAAGTTCCGGATGCGGAGGCCGAAGGCGTGTTGCGGGCGATCGGCGATGCGGTCGAGGCGAGCGCGGAAGGCTGGCGGCTGCGCAAGCCGCCGCACCGCTTCGACCTCGCCATCGAGGCGGACCTCATCGAGGAAGTGGCGCGGCTGCGCGGCTTCGACCGGATTCGAGAGACGCACGCCGCCGTGCCCCAGATCGCGGGGTTCGCCACCGAGTCGCAGGTCGCCCCCGAGCGCGTGCTCGCGGCCATGGCCGACCGCGGCTACCGGGAGGCGATCACCTACACCTTCGTCGATCCGTCGCTGCAGCGGCGGCTGTTCCCGGAGTCGAGCGCGCTCACGCTCGCCAATCCGATCGCCGCGGACCTCTCGCAGATGCGCGTGTCGCTGTGGCCCGGGCTGCTGCAGGCCTGCCGCGACAATCTGCGCCGGCAGCAGAGCCGGGTGCGGCTGTTCGAACTCGGCAAGAAATTCCTCGGGACCGGCGACGCCCTGCGCGAGGTCGAAACCCTCGCCGGCCTCGCGGTGGGCGCGCGCTGGCCGGAGCAGTGGGGCGCGCCGCGCGAGGCGCTCGACTACCACGACGTGCAGGGCGACGTGATGGCGGTGCTGGCGCTCGGCGGCGACACCGACGGTATTCGCTTCGAGGCGGATGGACTGCACTGTCTGCGCCCGGGACGCACCGCGCGGATCCTGCGCGCGGGCGCATCCATCGGCTGGCTCGGAGAACTGCACCCCGAGCAGGCCAAGGCGCTGGGGCTCACGCAGATCCCGCTGCTCTTCGAACTCGAAATGAATTCAGCATTCTCAAGTAAAATACTGAAATATCACAAAATATCTAAGTTTCCGAGCGTGCGCCGCGACCTGGCGGTCGTGATCGACGAGGCAGTGCCTCTGGCAGTGTTGCAGGAAAATGTTACTGTTAGCGCGTCAGGCCTGTTGAGCGAACTGCGCGTTTTCGACGTATATCGGGGACCGGGTGTAGAAACCGGACGAAAAAGCATCGCTTTAGGCTTGATTTTACAGGACTCTTCCCGCACTCTTACCGATGTCGACGCAGATGCCGTCGTGGCCGCCGTGGTCGCGCGGCTCCGGGATGAATTGAGCGCCGCGATAAGAGACCAATAAGCATGCCAGCCCTGACGAAGGCGGAAATGGCCGAGGCCCTGTTCGATCGACTGGGGCTCAACAAGCGCGAGGCACGCGAGCTCGTGGACCTGTTCTTCGAGGAAATCCGGGCGGCGCTGTCCTCGGGCGAGCAGGTGAAGCTCTCGGGGTTCGGCAATTTCGACCTGCGCGACAAGAGCCGACGCCCGGGGCGCAATCCGAAGACCGGCGAGGAGATCCCCATCAGTGCGCGTCGCGTCGTCACGTTCCGTCCGGGGCAGAAATTGAAGGCGCGCGTCGAGGCGTATGCTGGAACCAAGCAATAACAACGAACTGCCGCCGATCCCGGGCAAGCGTTACTTCACCATCGGTGAGGTGAGCGATCTGTGCGGCGTGAAGCCGCACGTGCTGCGCTACTGGGAGCAGGAGTTCCCGCAGTTGAAGCCCGTGAAGCGGCGCGGCAACCGCCGCTACTACCAGCGGCAGGACGTGCTGGTCATCCGTCAGATCCGCAGCCTCCTGTACGAGCAGGGCTTCACCATCGGCGGGGCGCGCAATCGCCTGACCGGCGACGACGCACAGGTGGATTTGAACCAGAGCCAGCAGTTGATCCACCAGATGCGGCTCGAGCTCGAAGAGCTCATCAAGATCCTGCGCCGCTGAGGGCCGCGTTGCGGCGCGCGCTCGCACCGCGAGCCGCGCATCGCGAGCAAATTGAGGCGCGGCGCCTATTAAGTCACGGGCGCTTTTCGGCTATGATGCAAAGCTCGGTCGGGGCGTGGCGCAGCCTGGTAGCGCACTTGCATGGGGTGCAAGGGGTCGCAAGTTCGAATCTTGTCGCCCCGACCAATCTTCTAATTTCGGTGCAGCGTGTACGCGAGGCTGATTTCCGGCGTCACGCCACCCGATACCCCGATGAGCAGCAGGTTCGGGGTCACCGTGTTGTTGATGGTCGCGAAGCCCGAGAGCGACGTCCCATCCAGCGCCGCGGCGGCCGCCGGGCAGCCCGTCGGGGTGACCGAGAGGTCGTAGAGGTTGTAGCTCGGGTCGATGACCGTGACGTAGCCGGTGATCAGGCACCCGGTGCCCGGATCCTGATAGGACAACAGGCCGAACTCGGTGATCGTCATCACCGCCGCGCTCGTTGCGCCGACGTACGTGCCTTGGATCGACGCGGGTAGCGAAATCACGTCGTAGTTCGCGTCGAAGGTGAGCGACAGCGCGCCGCTGCTGGTCGTTCCGGCCGAGGTGGTCAGCGTCTCGGTGCCCGAGACCGACTTTTGGGTCACGATGGTGCCGGTCATGGTGACCGTCGCGTAGGTCGAGCCGTCGGGGAAGGTCGTGCCGAAGGGCAGGAGCGCCTCGAGGGACGCCGAAAACGCGGTGCCGTTCACGAGCACCGGGCCGATGTACTGCGCGCCGTCGGCGCGGATGAAGCGCGTGAAGCCGGTCTCGGACACGAGGCCGGTGATCTTGAGGCCCGTGAACGGGTCGGTGCCCTGCCATATGCCCGGTGCCGTGCTCGCGACCACCGGCGGGACGTTGGTCGTCGCATTGTTGTTGCCGTGGCAGGCGGCCAGGATCGACAGCCCGGCGGCCGCCAAGGCTGACGTTCGGAATCCTCTCTCTCTCATTGAAATCCTTGACGGTTCTGCAGGCCTTCGCGACCGAGGCGCATAGTACCCGGGTAGGGCCGGTGTGGAAACCACGGCGCCCGGCAAGCGTGGTTTCCCGCTACGTGAAACACCGGAGCAGACACGCCGGCCTCGGCGGACCGAGGATGCGCCTCATGGCGGAAAAGCGTGCGAACTGGGTTCCGGGCTGGGTTCCGGGCGCCCGAACCGTGTTGGCGGCCGGCATCCTCACGATCACGGGGTGCGTGTCGCGACCGGCCGTGATGACGCCCGCGCGGTACCCGCTGCCCGACGTGACCGTGTACTTCTATCCCACGCGCGGCCAGTCGGCGGACCTGCAGGATCGCGACCGGTACGACTGCAACGCCTGGGCGGTGCGCGAGAGCGGCTTCGATCCGAGCGCCCCGCTGGTGCCCCCGCACCTGCGCACCTACGTGGTGGAGGGCCCGCCGCCGGGCTCGGGCGTCGCCGCCGGCGCCATGACGGGCGCCGTGCTCGGCTCCATGACCTCGCCGCCGTGGGAGGCGGGACGGGGCGCATTCCTGGGCGCGCTGCTCGGGGCGGTCATCGGCGGCATCGGCGAAAGCGCCGCCGCCGAACAGGCGCAGCGCCAGGCCGAGGCCAATGCCGCGGCGGTGCGCGACGCGTCGCTCGAACGTCAGGCGCGCAACTACCAGCGCGCGATGCGCGCCTGTCTCGAAGGGCGCGGCTACACGGTGCGGTGAGCCGCACGGGGTGACGCATGAACGGGTTTCGACGAGCGACGACATGGCCCACCCTCGCGCTGCTCGCGGTGCTCGGGATCGCCGGCGGCTGGCCCGCGCTGGCCCAGCATCCGGGCGGCGGCGCCAACCGGCATCTGGACGGCCGGTTCGGGCACGACCGGTATTACTACGATCGCGGC
>JAJXZV010000280.1 GCA_021779875.1 Pseudomonadota bacterium | reverse complement strand
CCAGCTGCAGCCCGGACAGCTGCACCCGGCGCAGCACGGCCGGGTCGGTGCAGGCGGCGGCGCCCACGAGCGCGCTCCAGAACCGGGAGCTGGAGCTCCAGCGGGCGGTCAGGCGGGCCGATTCGCCCAGGGCGAGCGCGGGCAGGCGGTTCAGCGCGATTCCGCGCAGCACCTCGGCGGTGCCCTCGGTCATGCCGAGCAGCACGCGGTCGGCGAGCTTCGCCGCCGCGGCGACGTGCCAGGCGTAGAACACCGCGAGCTGCGTGAACTGGGCGGCCTCGAGATCGGCGCGTCCGCCCTGCGCCACGGCCTCCTCGGCCACCCGCCAGCCCGGCGCCTGGGCGAAGCGCGCGCGCCAGTGCCGCTCGTCGTCGAAGCGCAGATCGAACAGCGCATACGGACAGCTCGCCGCGGCGGCGCGCGGCGCCGCCGAGAGCGGCACGAGCTTCGAGGAGACGTCCGCGGACAGGCCGCCGCGCGGCGGACGGCGCAGGCCGTCCTCGCCCGCGGCCAGCAGATCGAGGAACTGGCGGTTGAGGTCGCGCAGCGCGCCCAACGCGTCGATGGCGGCGTCGCTGCGGCGGCCCGGTGCGCTGGCGATTGTCTCCGGCATTCCCGTTTCCATCCCGTCGGGGCGAATTTCGCCGCGAAGACAGCGGCTAATCGGCTCAGAAATCACTTGGCAGTCACGCTAACTTTGTGATTAATTTCTGTCAAATTCTGTTTCCGCCCGAAACGGTTCGAATTGCCCGCCGCCGCACCCCGAGGAGTCCAACATGCGTGTCTCCGACGATCGTTACACCCGCGACCGGTCGCGCCTGGATCTGGCGCTGCGATTGATCCGCCACGAGGCGCGCACCTTCACGATCCGGCAGTGGACCGGCCTGAGCGACGACCGCATCCGCAAGCTCTACCGCAGTTATGTCAAGAGCCACGAGGCGCGCGGCGTGCTTCGGCACCGCGGCAAGTCGCCGCGCCAGGTGGCGTTCTTCTTCCGCACCCCGGAGATCAACTTCCAGGCCGCGCAGCTCGCGAGCCTGTTCCTGATGTACGGACTGGTGGCCGCCACGCCGGCGGGGCTCGAGGCGAGGTACCGGCTCGGGGCGCTCGACTCCGGCGCCCTGCTGTGCCTCGCGTACGAGGCCTATCTCGAGCTGCACGCGCCCGCCCGCATCTCCTTCGAGCACGCGTGGTTCCTGCTCGCCGCCCTCGCGCGGCGCGACGAGATGAGCGTCGGGCGCTGCGACGCCTGCGGCTGCCTGCGGCTGCGCGACCTGCTCGCACGCCGGCGGCTGGCCTGCGGCAGCTGCGGCCCGGCCCCCGAGCCGGCGGCAGCTCCGGTGATCGCGCTCGCCCTGCCCTGCTAAGATCGCGGCAATGCAGACGCGCAACGTGTTCGCGGGCCCGTATCTCGACCGCACGGCGCACCGCCGCCGCGACCCGGCCTGGTTCGAGGCGGCGCTCGCGGATCCCGGCAGCCGCGTGCTGGCCGTGTGGAACTCGCGCAGCCTGATCCTGGACGGACCGGCGCCGCGCGCCGCCTTCCTGGAGGTGTCCGCGGTCGCCCGGGGCGAGGCCCCCGGCGAGCAGCTCATCCTCCTGGGCCGCGCGGCCGAGACTCACTGGTTCGCCTACGAGTTCCCCGTCGACGAGGCGCCGCAGGCGCCGCAGGGCACGCGCTTCGAGGATCTGCGCCAGGTGGCCGGACTCCTGCCGGCCGAGGAGGCCGGACTGCTCGGCTACGCGCGCGCCATGCTGTCCTGGCGGCGGCGGCACCTGTATTGCGGCGCCTGCGGCGCGGCCACGGTCGCCGACCAGGGCGGCCACGTGCGCGTCTGCTCGAACCCCGCGTGCCGCACGCAGACCTTTCCGCGCATCGATCCGGCGATCATCGTGCTGGTCAGCGACGGCGAGCACGCCCTGCTCGGGCGCCAGGCGTCCTGGCCCGTGGGCCGCTACTCGACCATCGCCGGGTTCGTCGAGCCGGGCGAGTCGCTCGAGGACGCGGTGGCCCGCGAGGTCCGAGAGGAGACCGGGGTCGAGGTCGCGGACATCGCCTACGTCGCCTCGCAGCCCTGGCCCTTCCCCTCCTCGCTGATGCTCGGCTTCACCGCGCGCGCCCTGACCCGTACCGTGCTTCGGCGCGACGAGGAGCTCGAGGATGCCCGCTGGTTCACCCGCGCCGAGATCGCCGCGGGCCAGCCGCTGCTGCCGCCCGTGCCCTCCATCTCGTACCGGCTGATCGAGCGGTGGTTCGACTCGGGCTGGGACCGGCCGCTGCGCGAGGTGCGCGGCCCGGCGCCCGGGAGCCCCGCGCGTTGACCGTGGACCCGGGCAGCCTCGCCCTGGTGCTCGGCGCGGCCCTGCTCGCCGGCTTCGTCGACTCCCTGGTCGGCGGCGGCGGCTTGATCCAGCTGCCCGCCCTGCTCGGCACCTTTCCGAACACCACGCCCCAGGCCCTGCTCGGCACCAACAAGCTCGGCAGCATCTGCGGCACCGGCAGCGCCGTGGCTCGGTACGCGCGCTTCGTGCGCATTCCCTGGAGACGGGTGCTGCCCGCCGCGGCGGCCGCGGGCGTGGCGGCGGCGGCGGGCGCGGCGCTGGTCAGCGTGGTGCCCGCACGGGTCCTGCGGCCGCTGGTGCCGGTGATGTTGATCGCGGTGCTCGCCTACGTGCTCTGGCACAAGGACCTGGGCTCGCGCCACGCGCCCGTGGATGCGCCGCCGGGGCGGCGCGCGCTCGAGGCCGCGGGCATCGCGGCGATCGGCTTCTACGACGGCTTCTTCGGGCCCGGCACCGGGAGCTTCCTGATGCTGTTCATCATCCGCGTGTGCGGGTTCGATTTTCTGCACGCCTCGGCGGCCGCGCGCGTGATCAATGCCGCGACCAACGCCGGGGCGTTGCTGGTGTTCGGGATCCACGGCAGCGTGCACTGGGGCCTCGGCCTCGCGCTCGGCGCTAGCAATGCGGCCGGCAGCGTGCTCGGCACCCGCACCGCCCGGCGGCACGGCGTGCGCCTGGTGCGCGCCGCGTTCATCGGCGTGGTGCTCGCCCTGATCGCCAAGACGGCCTACGACGCCTGGCGCCAGGGCTGATCAGCGGCGCGCCCAGTGGCCGGCCCGCATCCGCCAGCCGCCGCGCACGTGCACCCAGGCGTTCGGCACCCAGTAGAAGCCCGGACGCGGCGCCGCCCAATAGCCGTTGACCCAGACGTGGCGGCCGCCCGCCCAGTTCCAATAGCCGCCGATCCACACGTAGCCGGGGGTCGGCGGCACGCCGACGACCTCGACCTGCGGCGGCGGCGGCGCCACGGTGACCACGCCGGCCACGTAGGGACCGTGCGCCGGATAGACCACGCAGGCGGACAGCGAGATCGCCGCCAGGAGAGCGAGCAGGACCGGCGAGACGGGCATTCGACGTGGGGACATGGTGATCACGGCCGTGGCTGATGGGTACTGCAAGCCAACGCCGGCCGCGCCCGCCGGTTGACCGCCCGGCGCAACGCACCACGGCCGCGGGGAAATCGGCCGAGGCGGCGCATCACGCCGCCTCGGCCGCACGAGGCTCGCGATCAGGAGTTGAAGCCCACCATGGGGGTCGAGGTGGACACGCCGAGATCCACCGGCTCGGCCGGCGCGACCGGGGCGGCGGCCGGGGTCGGGGCCGGACCGGGCGACGGCAGCGGCACGATCACGGGCCTCGGCGCCGGGCGGCGCACGGGCGCCTTCGCGACCACCGGCTTCTTCGCGGCGATGGGCTTCATCGCGGCCATGGGCTTCTTCGCAGCCACCTTGCGCTTGGCGGCCTTCTCATGGTCCCACAAATGGAAATGCTCGGACGGCGGCACGATCACGACGTCACCCCAGCCCTGCTCCAGATAGATCGCACGTCGCGCCTCGATTGCGGCGTTCTGCGCGGTCCAGAACGCGTCGGCATCGGCGAAATAGCGGTCCTCGCCGAACAAGT
>JAJXZV010000203.1 GCA_021779875.1 Pseudomonadota bacterium | reverse complement strand
CCGAGCGCCTCGGCCGCGTGGCGGCCCACGGGCACGATGCGCGTCCTGCCGCCCTTGCCGAGGACGCGAACCGTCCGATCCCGGAGGTCGAGCGCCGGCAGGTCGAGGCCGACCAGCTCGGACAGGCGCAGTCCGGACGAATAGAACAGCTCCATGATCGCCTTGTCGCGGGCCGCGAGGGAGTCGTCGGTGCGAAACGCGAGCAGCCGGGCCATCCGGTCGGCGTCGAGGGTCGAGGGCAGGTGCCGCCGGGTCTTGGGGGCGCGCACCTCGTGCGCGGGATTGCTCGACGCGTGGCCTTCGCGCAGCAGGAACCCGAAGAACGAGCGCACCGCCGAGAGCCGTCGCTGGATGCTGCGGGGCGCGAGACCGGCGGCGTGCGCGCCGGCGGCGAACGCGCGCACCCCCGCGTGGTCGAGCCGGTCCCAGCGGTCGATCGACCGGGCCCGGCAGAACGCGGCCAGGTCCGCGAGGTCGCGTCCGTAGGCCGCGACCGTGTGGCGGCTCAGGCGCCGCTCGGTCGCGAGGTGCGCGAGATACCGCCCGATCCAACCGGCCTCGGCCTGCTGCATGGATCGCGGCCGGCGATCTACCCGCGCACCACGGCGTAGGTGACCAGTTCGGCGATGCGCGACAGGAATTCCGTGCTCATGCCGGGATGAAAGCGCTCGGCGTCGCTCGCGCCGAGCGCGAGCATGCCGACCTCGCCCTTGGGGCCGAGCGGCGTCAGGGCCACCGAGCCGATCTCGACCGAGTCCTTGCCGAACAGGTAGTCGCGCTGGCTGTCGCGGATCTGGCCGCAGCGCGGCTTGCCCGACTGCAGCAACGACTCGAAGCTGCGCGCCTCGGGGGATCCGGGGTCCGTGACGCGCAGGAAGCGGCCGTGGTCCGCCTGCAGGCCGTTCGCGGTGTCCAGGAACAGCAGCAGCACCGCGTGCATCGCCTGGAAGTCCTCGCGCAACGAGGTCTCCAGCGCGCCGACCGTGGCCTTCAGGTCGCGCGCCTGGATCAGGCGCTGGCTCAGGCGATGGATCCGATCGGCGAGCAGGTCGTTGGCGCGGGCGACGTCCACCAGTTCCTTCAGCCGCCGTTCCAGCGATTGATTGCGTTCGCGCAGCACCTCGACCTGGCGCTCGACCAGGCTCACCGTGGCGGCGGACTCGCGCCGGTGCGGCAGCCGCAGCTTCGCGAGCAGCGGCTCGTGGCGCTCGAAGAAGTCCGGATGCGCCTGCAGGTGCTCCGCGACCTGGGCCTCGTCGGGGCCCGCGCCCTTGATTCCCCGTGCCTGGCTCGTCATGTCTCGATCCCCTTAAGATTCCCGTAGTTCGTTTCGGTCAGAGGTTCACGGTGCCCGTGAACACGGTGGTCGCGGGTCCGGTCAGCCAGAGACGCCCGCCGCGGCCCGGCCAGGACACGCGCGCGGTCCCGCCCGGCAGATCGACGCGCACCTCCTCGTCGAGCAGGCCCCAATCCCGGCCCACGGCGACCGCGGCGCAGGCGCCGGTGCCGCAGGCAAGCGTCTCGCCCACGCCGCGCTCGTGCACGCGCAGGCGGATGTGCCCGCGATCGACGATCTGCATGAACCCCACGTTGACGCGGCGGGGAAAGCGCGGGTGGCGCTCGAGCGCCGGTCCGAGCTCGCCGACCGGCGCGGCGGCCGCGTCGGGCACCTGCAGCACCGCGTGCGGATTGCCCATGGACACGGCGCCGACCTCGACCGTGCCGCCGTCGATCGCGATCGGGTAGCGCGGCGCCTCGGCCGCAGCCTCCATGGGCAGCGAGCGCGGATCGAAATTCGGCGCGCCCATGTCCACCGACACCTGGCCGTCCTCGCGCACGCGCGCCCGCACCGGGCCGCCCAGGCTCTGCATGAGCACCTCGCGGCCGCGTTCGGGGGCGCGGGCGTACATCAGGGCGGCGACGCAGCGCGCGCCGTTGCCGCATTGCTCGACCTCGCCGCCGTCGGCGTTGAACACCCGGTAGAACACGCGGCTGCCGGGATCGCGGGGCTTCTCCAGCATGAGGGCCTGGTCGAAGCCGATCCCGGTGTGCCGGTCGGCGAGGGCGCGCAGCGCCTTCGAATCGGGCGCCGCCTCGGCGGGAGCGTCGAACACGAGGAAGTCGTTGCCGAGACCCTGCATCTTCAGGAAGTCGATGCGCATGAGCGGCGAGCATAGCCGATGCGGGGTGCCGCCGCGAGCCGCCGCCCGCGGTTGGGGGTTGCGCGCGGCGCGCTTTGCGTCTTTAAATACCGGCGCGGTCATCGCGCGTCGAATGAATCGAAGGAACGACCCAGCGTCAACGGGGATTTATGCGCCACGTCATGGTACTGAATTCGAAGGGAGGATGCGGCAAGAGCACGCTCGCGACCAACGTCGCGGTGTTCTTCGCGCGCGAAGGACTCGAGGTGTGCATCGCCGACTACGATCCGCAGCGCTCGAGCCTCGACTGGCTCGCGCAGCGCCCGCCGGATCTGCCCGCGATCCGCGGCGTGCCGGCCTTCGAGGAGGGCATTCGCAACGTGCCGCGCGGCACCGAGGTGCTGGTGATCGACGCGCCGGCGCGGGTGCACGGCACGGAGCTGAACGAACTGGTGCGGCGCGCCGAGACCATCCTGATCCCGGTGCTGCCCTCGAGCATCGACATGAAGGCCTGTGCGCACTTCATGGAAGAACTGCTCGAGATCGGCAAGGTCTCGCGCAAGCAGGCGCGGCTCGGCCTCATCGCCAACCGGGTGCGCGAACACACGCTGATCTTCGAGGAACTCGATCAATACCTCTCGAAGCTCAAGGTGCCGTACCTCGGGAGCCTGCGCGAAGCGCAGAACTACGTGCGCGCCTACGCCCGCGGGATGGGCGTCCTCGAATTGCCCGAATATCTCGCGTGGCCCGACTGGCAGCAGTGGCAGCCGATCTGCGAGTGGCTGGACAGCAAGCGCAGCCAGCCCCAGCCCTAGGCCGCCGGGGGGGCGAGACTCGCGCGGATGCCGTCGTCCAGGTCGTGATGGCGCAGCGCCACGCCGAGTTCCTCGAGCATGCGCCGATTGTCGATGCGCCGCGACTCGCCGAGGAAGGACCAGGACGCCGCCGAGAAGGTGCGCTCGGCCTCGGCGCGCGAGACCAGCGGCGGCGGCGGCAGTCCCGCGAGGCGCGCGACCCGCTGCAGGAAGGCGGTGGCGCTGTCCTCGCTGCCGTCGGCGACGTTGAAGATGCGCCGATCCGCCCGGAGGCTCGCGCCCGCGGCCATGCAGGCGGTGACCAGATCCTCGACGTGGATGCGATTGCCGGGCGGCGCCTCCTCGGGCCGGATCGCCGGATCGCCGCGCGCCAGCCGATCGAGCGGCAGGCGCTGCGGCCCGTAGATGCCGGGCACGCGCAGCACGCACCAGGAGACGCCCCGCGCCTCGGCCCAGGCGCACAGCGCCCGTTCCGCGGCCAGCCGGCGCACGGCGCGCTCGGTGCGCGGCGCCGCCGGTGTCCGCTCGTCCACCCGCTCGCCGCCCCGATCCCCGTACACGCCCGTGGTGCTCAGGTACACGATGCGCACCGGATCGGCGGTCAGCGCGCCGAGCCAGCGTTCCAGGCGGGTATCGGCCCGGCCCTCGCGCGGCGGCGGCACCGCGTAGTAGACCAGCCGGCCGCCGAGATCGAGCGGCGGCGGCGGCGCATCCAGATCGAGGCGCGATGCCGAGGCGCCGGCGGCGGCGATGCGTGCGAGGCTCGCCTCGCTCACGGCGTGGCCGGTGACCTGCGCACCCGCGCCGCGCCAGCGGCCCGCGAGCCGGCAGCCCACGTAACCGCAACCGACGACGAGGAAGGTTCCCTTCGGCCGCTGCGCCACGGACATCACCGCGCCGAGCTGGCCGATCGAGAGTCTGACGGAGTTCACTTTGGTCAATTCCTGCCCCAAGGTTGGATCGGCACGGCGGCCACGGAATTCTTCGGCGAGCCTTCGACCAGCTTGTCGG
>JAJXZV010000429.1 GCA_021779875.1 Pseudomonadota bacterium | reverse complement strand
CCCCCTGCTAATCCTGCTAATCTAGGAGATGGCGGGGCGGGCAAATTGGCAGGATTAGCAGTATCAGCAGGCCCTCCTGCTCCCGCAGTCGCCGACCTGGAACGGCGCCGTGCCGAGGTGGTCGCGCGACTCAAGGCCGACTCGGCGTTGCGGTACGCCTTCGACGTGCAGGGGGCTGCCCCGGGCCAAGCGGTGCCGGATGCGCGTGATGTGTCCGTGATGCTCGGCCTGCGTGATTCTGCCGGGACAATCGTCACTGGGGAGCTTCGCGTCCCAGGCGACCGCTGGCCGGGGCTGTCCGTGTTCGCCGCCTTCTGGCGACAGGCCGCCGAGCGAAGGCCGTCATAGTCCGTCCCGGCGTGGCCTTACTCGCCTTCCTAGCGGCATCAGGCGGCCCGCTCAGCGGCCCCCGCAAGCTCGGCGAGCCGGACGAATAGTTTGCTCGCTCGGTCCCGCGCTCGGACCCCCATACGCCGCTGGCCGGCCTGCTCGAGGATCTTCCGCGCCGCATCGATATCAGCAGGACCCGCACGGGGCAGCGGCCTCTGTAGGAGCCGTAGGCACGCCTCCCGCTCGCGCGGATCGAGTCCATACCCGTATGCGAGGTGCCGCAGACATTCGGCGACGGCGGCGAGCGCCGCGGCCGGGTCCGGCGCGGACGGCTCGGGCTCCTCGCCGGCCAGCAGATCATCGTGTTCGAGGTCCGGGTCCATATCTACCGCCCCAGGTCCTGCCGGACGGAGATGGTGGACGGATCGACCTGCGCAAAATCCAGCGTCTCGGTGTAGAGCGACCACCCAGCCTCGAGTGCCGCGACAGCCCATTGGGCACATTCCCGTCTCACGACCTCCATGTCGATGGACGTGGCCCGCGCCCACTCGGCGTCAGAGCAGGTGAAATCACCCGACGACACCATATCGTTGATCAACCCCTGTGTGAGCGCGTGCGCCTTCGCAAGCTCCGCCTCCAGTGCGGCTTGTCCCTCACGCTCAACACGCTCCTGCTCCTGCAGCTGGCGCTCCGCATCCGCTGCCTCTCTCGCCTGCCGCTCCCGCTCGGCCTGCACCGCCGCCCGTTGACGCTCGGCCTCGGCTGCACGCGCCTGCTCGGCGGCTGCGGCCTGCTGCGCCTGGCGCTGCTCGTCTCGCACGATCTCGGCGAGGTCGGCGTCGACGACGCGGATGCCTTCGCGGGCCGCCGCGCGAGCGGCCCGCGCCCTGAACTTCGCGCTGCCCTGGATAGAGACCTTTCCACCCCATTTCGCGGCAGCGAGCTGTAGGGCGCCGACCAGCCCATCCTGATCTTCCCGGTCGTGGACTTGCACCCGGCGCCCGGCATCGGTGAAGACCGCTCGATGATCCCCGCGGTGGTAGGCGACTGCGGCGCCGCGCACGTCGGCTATGAAGGCGCGGATATCACGTGGGTGCACGGTGGTCTCATCTTCTCGGCCGCGCCCGCCGAGCAGCGAATCCCGATACCGCCCCGTCTGCTGTCCCTGTAGTCGACGCCATTCATCGATCGCCGGGTAGTGCCCAGCGAGCCGCTGCCGTTCCTTCCGCTGGCGTTCGCGCGTCGCCGCGCGCTCCGCCGCGTCCCGTTGCGCGAGCAGACTCCGGCCGACCAGCGCGGCATCCCCGCGTAGGTGAGCGGCCGCGAGCTCGCCGCGCTCCTCACGATGCCGGGTCACCATGGCGCGATATTCCGTGCCGTGCCGGGATCGCAGTGCCGTCCGCTGCGCTCGGCGCTCGCGATACCACTCCGCTCTCGCGGCCCGGTACTCGGCCACGATGGGATCCGTGTGAGGCGGCTCGGGTCGCTCCTTGACCTGCCGCTTGGCGTTCGCGGCCTGCTCAACGGTCGCCGGCTGAAAAGGGCCGAGCCGTTTCGTCAGGGCCGACAGGCTCGCGCCGCGCGCCACCTTGGACGCCTTCACCGGGTGTTCTCCCACCCAAACGATTGCGCCCGAGCCTTTGCGCTCGTACCGCATCCCGATCTCCGTGAGTCCCTGGTGCAGCTCCGCCCATGACCGTGCCCGGGCGATGACGGGTGCTGCGCGCTCCTGCGCGAGGCGCTCGGCGCTCTGACTGCCCGTATAGCGCTCGTACTCGCGCGCACCGTCGCTCCTCGAAGGCCCAGACGGCTCGGGCCTGCGCTGGCGCTTCTCGAGCGTGCCGTCCTCGCGGACGGCGTACCGGGCGTTGTCACAGCGTTGCCATGCCTCTTCGCGCTCGATGCGCGCCACCGCGCGGTGAAGCGCCTCGATATCGAGTCCCTGTTTGACGACCTTGCCGGTCTCCGGGTGCACCCTGGAGACCACGAGATGCAGGTGGTCGTGGTCGGTGTCCCGGTGCAAAGCGTAGACGACCTGGTGTCCCGTCAGGCCGAGTTCGGCGAGCGTGATATCTACGGCTTGCTCGATCTGCAGTTCCGTTGGGTGCTCGTCCTCGCGCCACGACAGGACATAGTGGTTGATGGGATCGCGTGAACGCGCAGCATCGTGCGCGAGCGCGAGCATCTCCGCCATTTGCCCAGCGTCGGTGTCGCTGAGGAAGCCGCGTGCCCCGGAGTAGACGCACTTCTCGGTCTTGTCTTCGTGCTCTGGGGTCCGGACATACTCCAGCAGGGCGGTGATGCGCTCGGCCTTGGGGGCGCTTTTTTTCGGGTTCTTGATCTTTTTGCCGATCACGGTGCGACTCGCTCGATTGCGGCGCGCACGGCCGCAAGGGCGTCCGCCGTCGCCTGCGAGTAGGCCCCGCCGGACTCGGCGTGTACGTGCTTCAGCAACCCGCCGAGCCGCCGCAGCTCGCCGATGACGGTGATATCGACGCGCGCAGTCACCACTCGGCCCAGGATCAGCCGCCGACAGTACGCCGACACGGTGAGACCGGTGAGGGCAGCCTGTTCTACCACCTCCGCGCGTTCACCTTTGGCAACGCGGATATTCAGGACGGCGGAGAGCCGTTTGCGGTCGGTGTCCATACCTGTACTCCCCCGCGCGGGCCCTCTGAGCGGTCCCTCTGCTATCCAAATTCAGCCCGCTTGCGGTTTCCGTTGGATTCCGCAGCCTGTTGAGAGGGCATTACAAGATGGCAGTTGTCACACAAACGGGGTCCGGCTACCGCCTCCCCGTGTGTGGCAACTGCAAAGAGGAGGAACGCTCGGCGGCTGCGCCTTCTCGCGTGGCTGGATGTTCGGCGCTGCGCTTCTCACATCCTGGCGGGCGGCGGCGGGGTGGCGCAGGGGCCCACCGTGCGGAGCACGAATAATGGCGGGCGATGGGCCCGTGATCTATCGGAGGTGAACAGTGGAGAAGTACGACATTGCGGAGTGCGCTGCACGAGCGAAGGCCGCGATCGAGCGGATGCATGCCACAGTGCGGCCTGGCGCGCAGACGGGCCGGGGCGGCAAGGCGGTGGTGCTGCGGGCCGTGCGCGAGCAGCTCCGCGGTGCGCTGCAGGCCGAGTACACGGTCCCGCAATTGGTCGACGCGCTCCGCGAAGTGTTCGGTGGCTCGCTCGCCGCCAAGACCGTGAGGGTCGCGATGCGGGACGATGCCGCGCCATCACCTCGCGCGGCGAAAGCCACCAAGAGGCAGCGCCGACTTAACGCTACCGGCGTAGCTGCAGCACCTGCGACATCCACCGCGCCCACCGCAGCACCGGCGTCGAGTGCCCATGCCGATCCCGTGAGCGTCCCGGTGCGGCGCCCGCCAGAGGTGCCTCCTACTGCCCAGGGTGAGGTCGGTCCAAGTCCCGCCGCAGTGCCTGCGGCGCCGACTGGCGCGTCTCCCCCGAGCACCAGTTTGACCTCCGAGCAGCGCGCCCAGTACCGGATCCCGGACTGGGCGGACGGCTCCGACCTGCGTGCCGGCGAGACGCTCGAGCGATACGCCACTCGCAAGCGTGTCGCGGGGCCGCCGCATGATCGCAGCAAGTTCATTGGGGAAAGTTGAGGGCCCGCCCGGCGGAAAACAGGCA
>JAJXZV010000170.1 GCA_021779875.1 Pseudomonadota bacterium | reverse complement strand
CGGCGATGGGCAGGTCGAAGCGGCCGCCCTCCTTGGGCAGGTCCGCGGGCGACAGGTTGACGGTGATCCTGCCGAGCGGGAATTCGAGACCGCTCGAGAGCAGCGCGGCCCGCACGCGCTCGCGGCTCTCGCGCACCGCCGCCTCCGGCAGGCCGACCAGCGCGAACGCGGGCATGCCGCCGCCGATGTGCACCTCGACGCGCACCAGCGGCGCCGAGAGACCCGCCGCCGCACGGCAGAGGACGGTGCTGACGCGGCCGGCTCGGTTCATGCCGAAAGCGCGGGCGCTTAGGCGCTCAGGGGCCGGGGTCCCGCGCCTCGAGCGCCTTCAGGCGAGCCTCCAGGGACTCGAGCGCCGCCCGGGTGCGCTGCAGGACCGCCGCCTGCACGTCGAATTCCTGGCGACTGACCAGGTCGAGCCGGCTCAAGGAGGCTTGCAGCACGGCCTTGAAGTTGGCCTCGAGATCGCGGCCGACGCCGCGCAGCGACTCCGGCACGGCGTCGGCGAGCCGGCGCGCGAGCTCGTCCAGTCCACTCGCATCGATGAAACTCATGTCACTCTCCTACGAACGGCCTCGGCCGCACTCCGATCAGGCACGCCGGCCCACGAAATGCACCACGATGGCGCGCAAACCCCGGGCGGCTCTCGCAAGTGGTTGATTCACCTTCGCCGCTCGCCTGGCACGGAAGCTGCATTTCAGGGATCGTGAGTGTACGCGGATGCGGTGACGATGGCCCACGGATTAAACGGGCCGTGCGGGGATAAATGCATGAAGCTGATCACCGCGATCATCAAGCCGTTCCGGCTCGACGAGGTGCGACAGGCGGTGGCGGACATCGGCATCCAAGGCGTCACCGTCACGGAAGTGCAGGGCTTCGGACGGCAGAGCGCGCACGTGGAGATCTATCGCGGGTCCGAGTTCCGCGTGGACTTCACGCCGACGGCGAAGATCGAGCTGGCGGTCGATGACTCGATCGCCGAGCAGGTGATGGAGGCGGTATGCAACGTGGCACGAACCGGCAAGACCGGCGATGGCAAGGTCTGGGTGCTGGACCTCAAGCAGGCGGTGCGCGTGCGGACCGGCGAAACCGGCGCGGAGGCCATTTGAGCGCGCGCGATCCGGGCGCGTCGGATGGAGGTTTTTGTCGACCTCGCCCGCCGTCGGGCGAGGTCCGTTTTCTTGTCGATCCGATGAACTAGAGTTTTCGAGGAGCATCTCGCGCCGGCAAGCCAGCCAACTCCCCCGTCGGTGCGATATCCCGCGGCGCGGCTTCCTTATGACGAGGAATCCGCGCCGTTTTTTTAATTCGCACTCGCCCGGCGCAAGACGTGAGCGCTTTATACCCCAGAAAGCGTGCGCACCGCACTAATATCAGTAAATGTGAATATTGCGTTACAGCAATTACGCGCTTTCGGCCGGCTGCTGATACATTCCCGCGACAGCCATCGCAGAATCAACGAAAGGAGCCCGCCCCGATGAAATTGGTCGTCGCCATCATCAAGCCGTTCAAACTGGACGACGTTCGCTCGGCCTTGGCGGATGTGGGGGTGCAGGGCATTACCGTGACCGAGGTCAAAGGCTTCGGCCGTCAAAAGGGCCACACTGAGTTGTATCGAGGGGCCGAGTACGTGGTGGATTTCCTGCCCAAGGTCAAGCTGGAGCTCGCGGTCGACGACGAACAGGTGGAACGGGTCGTCGAAGCGATCATCGAGACGGCGCGCACCGGCAAGATCGGCGACGGCAAGATCTTCGTCTCGGAGCTCTCGCAGGCCGTGCGCATCCGCACCGGCGAGACGGGCTCCCGCGCCCTGTAGGTCAGAATCGAGGGTTCGACGATGAAACGCCTTCTGCTGCTTACCGCATTGATCGTCTGGTCAGGTGTGGCATCGGCGGTCGTGTACAAGTGGGTCGACGCCCAGGGCAAGACTCAGTACGGCGACCGCCCGCCGGACGGCGTGCACGCCGAGGTGGTCGAACTGCTCGGCACGCACCCGGCGCACGCGTCCGCGCCGAGCCAGAGCGCGACGCCGCACGCGTCCCGCACGGGCCTCGCGGCGCGCGAGGCGGCGGCCGAGACGCTGTCCAAGGAAAAGCAGACCGTGCAGCAGGACGTCGATCAGACCCGCGAGAAGCAGTGCGCCGACGCGCAGGAGCGCTACAAGAAGCTCATCGAGGGTCGGCGGCTGTACAAGACCGGCGCCGACGGCGAGCGGCAGTACCTGACCTCGGACGAGATCGACGCCGAACGCCTGAACGCGAAACGCGACGTCGACCAGATCTGCAACAGCCCCACCTGAGTGGGGTGGGCCGCCGCCTGGCCGCCCTGCCGCGCGCTTTGCCGCCCGGCGCACAAAGCCTTAAGGTAGCGGGCTCCATCGGGCAGAGCGAAGGGTCGTCGCCATGAAAGCAGGTTTCGTCGGATTGGGCGCCATGGGCGCACACATGGCGCGCCATCTGGCGCGCGCGGGGATGCTCGTCGGCGTCTGGAACCGCACGGCCGGCAAGGCCGCGGCGCTGGCGGCGGAACTCGGCTGCCGCGCCTTCCCCACCCTCGCCGAGCTCGCCGCCGCCTGCGACACCGTGGTGATCTGCGTCTCCGCGGACGAGGACGTGCGCGCCGTGGTCGCCGGGCTCGAGCCCGGACTCGCTCGCGCCAGCACCGTCATCGACTGCTCGACCGTGGGCGCGGGCACCGCGCGCGAGATGCACGCCCGGCTCGCCGCGCGCGGCGTGGGCTTCCTCGACTGCCCGGTGAGCGGCGGCGTCGAAGGCGCCCGCGCCGGCACGCTCGCCATCATGGTGGGCGGGGACGCCGAGGTGTTCGAGCGCGCCCGGCCGGTGCTCGAGCAATTGGGCAAGACCATTACGCACTTCGGGCCGAGCGGCTCGGGCCAGGCCGCGAAGGCCACCAATCAGATCATGTGCGCGGGCATCATCCAGGTCGTCGGCGAGGCCATGGCGTTCGCCCGGGCCGAGGGGCTGCCGCTCGATCGGCTGATCGACACCCTCGGCAAGGGGGCCGGATCGAGCTGGTACTTCGTCAACCGCGCCCCGTTCATGGCGCGCAACGCCTTCCCGGCCGGATTTCGCGTGCGCCTGCACGCGAAGGACCTGCGCATCTGCCGCGACATGGCGGCGGAGCACGGCGCGCAGCTCCCCGTGGTCGAGTCGGTGCTGCGCCAGTACGACGAGCTGATCGACCGCGGCTTCGGCGACGAGGACATCTCGGCGATCTACCGGCTGGCGTCGACCCTGTTCGACGGCGGGCGCCACGAAGGCTGAGCGCGGCGCCGCCATGACCACGACCGCGCTGCGCATCGCGACCCGCAAGAGCCCGCTCGCGCTGTGGCAGGCCGAGCACGTCGCCGCACTCCTGCGCCGCGCGCATCCCGGACTCGCCGTCGAGCTCGTGCCCATGACCACCAAGGGCGACCGCATCCTCGACCGCAGCCTCGCGGCGATCGGCGGCAAGGGCCTGTTCATCAAGGAGCTCGAGATCGCGCTCGAGCAGCGGCACGCCGACCTCGCGGTGCACTCGATGAAGGACGTGCCCGGGGACCTGCCCGAGGGCCTGATCATCGCCGCGGTGCTGGCGCGCGCCGATCCGCGCGATGCGCTGATCAGCCCGAGGCACCCGCGGCTCGCCGACCTGCCGCACGGCGCGCGCCTCGGCACCTCGAGTCTGCGCCGTCAGGCCCAGCTGCTCGCGGCGCGGCCGGATCTGCGGATCGAAGGGCTGCGCGGCAACGTCGACACGCGCCTGCGCCGGGTCGAGAGCGGCGACCTGGACGCCATCGTGCTCGCCTGCGCCGGACTCGTGCGTCTCGGCTGGGAGTCGCGCATCGCCGCCCGGCTCGACATCGACGTCTCGCTGCCGGCGGTGGGTCAAGGGGTGATCGGGATGGAGTGCCGGCGCGACGACCGGCGCACGCGCGACGCGCTCGCCGCGCTCGACGATGCCGCGACCCACACAGTGCTCGCCGC
>JAJXZV010000202.1 GCA_021779875.1 Pseudomonadota bacterium | reverse complement strand
ACGGCTCGTTGCTCACCCAGATTGCGGCGTGGTGGCGGCCGCAGCGCTCGCAGGCGGACGCCGCGGGCTGACCGTCAGGCGCAGGCCCTCCGGCCTGCCGCTTCAGGTGGCCCGATCCGTGCTCTGCAGGCGCCCGATCATGCTGCGCAGGAACACCTGGTTGAAGCGCAGCTGGCACTCGGCCGAGACCTGCTCGAGCAGGGTGGAACTCACCTTCATCACCGTGACCGCGCCGGCGGCGGCGATGGTGGCCGTGCGCTTCGCGCCGCGCACGTAGCTCGTCTCGCCGAAGCAATCGCCCGTCTCCAGGTAGCCGAGCGCGCGGCCGAGACGGTGGACCCCGACGCGCCCCTGCACGATGATGTAGAAGCGGTCGTCCATCTCGCCTTCCTTGACGATCTCCTCGCCGTCCGCGTAGTCCTGCCAGCTGCTCGCGCGCAGCACCTCCCAGATCTCGCTGTGCGAGAACTCGTGGAAGAATTTCAGCTTGCGCAGCAGGCTGAACTGCTCCTGCTGGTCGATGCGGTTGTACTGGGCGCGCAATTTCTGGTGCACGCGGGTCAGCTCCGCCGCGAAATCGAGCCCGGTCTTGTAGCGCTTCTCGGGGTCCTTCTGCAGCGCCATCGCGGTCACGTTCTCGAGCTCCTCGGGGATCTCGGGACGCAGCGTGTGGATCGGCGGCGGCGTCGCGAACACGATCTGGTGCAGGAGCTTCTGCAGGTTGCCGGCCCGGAACGGCCGGGTCCCGGTCAGCAGCTCGTACATCACGGCGCCGAGCGAATACAGATCCGACCGGTTGGTCAGCTCGATCGACTGGACCTGCTCGGGCGACATGTACGAGGGGCTGCCGGCGATGCCCTCGATCCGCGAGATCTCCGAATCGGCGACCAGCGCGATCCCGAAGTCGATGATGCGCACGTCGCTGTCGATCGTGAGCATGATGTTGCTCGGCTTGATGTCGCGGTGGATCACGCCCCGGCTGTGCGCATAGTGCAGCGCCCGCGCCGCCTTGTAGATGATCTGGACGACGTCGTCGATCCTGAGCAGATTGTCCGGGCGGCAGTAGGCCGCGAGCGTGCGCGCACCGTGCACGTGCTCGGTGACGATGTAGCAGTGACCGTTCTCCTCGCCCGCATCGTAGATCGGCAGGATGTTCGGGTGCTGCAGCATGCCCACCATGTGGGCCTCGGACAGGAACATCTTGCGCGCGATCCGCTTGCGGCTCTCGTCGCCGCTCGCGTCGATGTTGTACACCTTGATCGCCACGTCCCGGCCGTAGTACGGATCGTGCGACAGATACACCACGCCCGTGCTGCCGCGGCCGACCTCGTTGATGATCGCGTACTTGCCGATCTTCTCGGGGTGGGACGGACGCCCGCCGGGCGCTTTCGCGGGAGAATTTGGGCGAATGTTGCTCACTGATACCAACGCGCTCGCGGCGTTGCCGGGATGTCGATGTGCCGCAGCATACTGCGGACCTCCGGCGTCAAACTGTGATTTGGGTCGAGGGACCGCGAAAGTGATCGAATCCCTCGGCCGGCGCCGCATACGGCGCGCCGTGTAGCGTCCATGCCACGCCCGATCCCGCCCGCAGCTCGCCGATCGCGGTGAGCCGAAGAGCCGATGCCGCCGCGAGCGCCGCGAGCTCGTCCCAGCGCGCCGGCGCCACGGCGAGCAGCAGCTCGTAGTCGTCGCCGGCCGCGAGCGCCCAGTCGCGCGCCTGCTGCGCGGATGCCACGTCGCGCAGCGCCGCGGACAGCGGCAGACGAGCGACCTCGACGTGCGCGGCCGCACCGCTCGCGGCGGCGAGTTTCGGCAGATCGCCGGTCAGACCGTCGGAAAGGTCCATCGCCGCGGACGCGATGCCGCGCGCGCCGCGGCCGAAGGCAACCCGCGCGGCGGGGTATTCGAAGCGATGCAGCAGCTCCGTCGTGTGCTCGCCGGCCGGGGCCTGCAGGCGGCCGGTCGCGAGCGCGAGACCCGCGCCGGAATCGCCGAGCGTGCCGGTGACGGCCAGCAGATCGCCCGGCCGGCCGCCGCTGCGCCGCAGTGCGGTGCCGTGCGGCACGTGCCCGAGCAGCTGCACGCTGATGGTCAGCGGGCCACCCGTGGTGTCCCCGCCCACCAGCGTGACGCCGTGCGCATCGGCCAGGTCGAGCAGCCCCGCGGCGAAGCCGGACAGCCAGGCGTCCTCCGCCGCGGGCAGGGTCAGGGCAAGCGTCGCCCAGGCGGGGGTCGCCCCCATGGCGGCCAGATCGCTCAGATTCACCGCGAGGGCCCGATGCCCGATGGCGTGGGGCGAGGTGCCGGGCGGGAAATGCCGGCCGGCGACGATCGTGTCCACCGCCGCCACCAGGTCGCAGGCCGGCGGCAGCTCGAGCAACGCCGCATCGTCGCCGATCCCGAGCACGACCCCGCGGCCGCCGGCACCGCCGCGCCGCGGCCGCGCGAAGTACCGGTCGATCAACTCGAACTCGCCGGGCACGGCGCTACGTCGGGGGCTGGCCGTACTCGAGCGGACGCAGCTCGCGCGCCGCCCGGTCGAGGACGGCATTGACGAACTTGTGACCGTCGGTAGCGCCGAATTTTCGGGCGAGCAGCACCGCCTCGGCCAGTGCGACCCGGTACGGCAGTTCGGGATGATCCATCAATTCGTGCAGGCCCAGCCAGAGCACCGCGTGCTCGACCGGATCGAGCTCGTTCGGCGGAATCTCGCTGTAGCCGGCGAGCTTCGCATCGAGCGCCTCGCGCCGCTCCGCCACCGCGGTCAACAGCTCGTTGAAGTACGCGAGATCCGCGCCCTCGGCTTCCCGGTCGGCGGCGAACTGCGCCTGCACGTCGCCGACCGGGCGTGGATTGATCTGGATCTGGTAGAAGGCCTGCAGCGCGAGCCGGCGCGCGAGGCTCCTCGCCCGATGTCCGGGGTCGCGACCCCGCGATTCTCCGCCCTCGCGCACCGGCCTAGGCATCCAGCCGGCGCAGCAGATTGGCCATCTCCACCGCGGCCAGCGCCGCGTCGGCGCCCTTGTTGCCGGCCTTGCCGCCCGCGCGGTCGAGCGCCTGCTCCATGGTGTCCGTGGTCAGCACGCCGAAGGCCACGGGAACGCCCGTCTCGAGCGCGATGCGCGCGAGGCCCGATGCGCACTCGCCCGCCACGTAGTCGAAGTGCGGCGTCTGGCCCCGGACCACGGCGCCCAGCGCCACCAGGGCGTCGTAGCGGCGCGACAGGGCGAGCTTGCGTGCCGCGATCGGGATGTCGAACGCGCCGGGCACGCGCACGATCTCGATCTGCTTCTCCGTGGCGCCATGCCGCTTCAGCGCATCCAGCGCGCCGCGCACCAGCGCATCGACGATCAGGTCGTTGAAGCGCGCCGCGACGAACGCGAAGCGCAGATCGCGCGCCAGCAGTTCGCCCTCGATGATCTTGGGTTGTTCATTGGCCACGATGCATTCCTCGAAAGCTGTTCTCGATGTTCGGATCGTCGATTCTCATCGCCCGGCTCACTCGCCGCCGTCCACGTACTCGGTCACCTCCAGATCGTACGCCGACAGGCCCTGGAGCTGCTTCGGCGCGCTCAGAACCCGCATGCGCTTCAGGCCGAGGTCCTTCAGGATCTGCGCGCCGATGCCGTAGGTGCGCACCACCGTCGCGCCGACGCCGCGGGCGGCGGTCGGACGCGCGTCGAGCTGGCGCACGCCGTCCATGAACTCGCGCGGGCTGACCTCGGTGCGCAGGATCACCACGATCCCCGACGGCTCGGCCGCCACGCGCCGCATCGCCGCCTGCAACGGCCAGCCGAGGTGCTCGCTGCGCACGCCCACCACGTCGCGCAGGGTGTCGTTCAGGTGCACGCGGACCAGCGGCGGCACGGAGGAGTTCAAGTCGCCCTTGACCAGGGCGAGATGCACGTTCTTGTTGACGTGGTCCTCGTAGCAGCACAGGCGGAACGCGCCGAATTCGGTCTCGACGGCGCCGTCGAAGATCCGCTCGACCG
>JAJXZV010000125.1 GCA_021779875.1 Pseudomonadota bacterium | reverse complement strand
CTGCGCCTGTCGGCCGGAGGTTTCGACGTGATCGCCGAGTTCAAGCTGCGCTCGCCGGCCGCGGGGCCGCTCGGTCGGGCGGAGGCCGACGGGCCCGGGCGCGTGCGCGCCTACGCGAGCGGCGGCGCCTGCGCGGTGTCGGTGCTCACCGAGCCGTCGCGCTTCGACGGCGCGCTCGAGCACCTGGTGCAGGCCGCGGCGGCGCTGCGCGAGGCGGACGTGCCGGTCATGCGCAAGGATTTCCTGGTCGATCCCTATCAGGTCGTGGAGGCGCGCGCGGCCGGCGCCGGCGGGGTGCTGATCATCTTGCGCATGCTCGAGCGGGCCCGCCTCGGGGAGCTTCTGGACGCGGCGGCCGAGCACGGTCTGTTCGTGCTGCTGGAGGCCTTCGACCAGGCCGATCTCGCGGCCGCCGGCGCGCTGCTCGAGGCGCGCGCCGCCGCCGCGCCGGTGCTGGTCGGCCTCAATTGCCGCAACCTCGCGACGCTCGAGGTGGACCCCGCGCGGTTCGCGGCGCTGGCGCCGCACCTGCCCGCCGGCTGGCCGGCGGTGGCGGAGAGCGGAGTCGCAACCCCCGCGGACGCGCGCCGCATGCGCGGCCTCGGCTATCGTCTGGCGCTGATCGGCACCGCGCTGATGGCGAGCGCCGATCCGGCCTCGCTGCTGCGGGAAATATTGGCGGCCGGCCGCACGGCGCCCGATGGACGGGGCTACACTTGAAACCCATGTGGATCAAGATCTGCGGAATGACCAGCGCCGACGGCATCGCCGCGGCGGCGGCGGCCCGGGTGGACGCGATCGGCTTCGTGTTCGCGCCGAGCCCGCGGCAGGTGACCCCGGGCCAGGCGGCGCAGCTCGCGGCCCTGGTGCCGCCCGGCATCCTGCGCATCGCGGTCGCGCAGCATCCGCTGCAGATGAAGGTGGACGAGATCTGCCGCACCCTGAAGCCGGATTACTTCCAGACCGACGTGGAGGACCTGCGCGAGCTCAAGATCCCGGCGCACGTGAAGGTCCTGCCGGTGGTGCGCTTCGGCCGCAAGACGCCGAGTCCGCTGCCGGCGCGCATGCTGTTCGAGGGCCCCTCGAGCGGCATCGGCGAGCTCGCCGACTGGGGCCGCGCGGCGGAGCTCGCGCGCCAGACCGAGGTCATCCTCGCGGGCGGCCTGAACGCCCGCAACGTCGCCGAGGCGATCCGCGCGGTGCGGCCCTTCGGCGTCGACGTGTCGAGCGGCGTGGAGGACACGCCGGGGATCAAGGACCCGCAGAAGATCGCCGAATTCGTCCGCGCGGCGCGCGCCGCCGCGGCCACCCTGGAGCAGGAACCATGAGCACCCCCGTGCGCTCGACCAGCGCGCCGCCGCCCCATTTTCCCGATGCCCGGGGCCGCTACGGCGCCTTCGGGGGCCGCTACGTGCCCGAGACCCTGGTGCCGGCGCTCGACCGGCTGCAGGCGGGCGTGGAGCGCCACCTGCACAGCGCCGACTTCCAGGCGCAGTTCCGCCACGAGCTCGAGACCTGGGTGGGCCGTCCCACGGCGCTGTCGTTCGCCCCCACGCTCAGCAAGCGCTGGGGCGCCGAGGTGTGGCTGAAGCGCGAGGACCTCGCGCACACCGGCGCGCACAAGATCAACAACGCGGTGGGGCAGACGCTGCTCGCCAAGCGATTGGGCGCCAAGCGCATCATCGCCGAGACCGGCGCCGGACAGCACGGCGTCGCGAGCGCGGCGGCGGCCGCGCGCCTCGGCATGCCCTGCGTCGTGTACATGGGGGCGGTCGACGTGGAGCGCCAGGCGCCGAACGTCGGACGCATGCAGCTCATGGGGGCGACCGTGGTGCCGGTGCGCGGCGGCGACCAGACGCTGCGCGCCGCCATCGACGAGGCGCTGCGCGACTGGGTGTCGGACCCGGACGGCACCTACTACTCGCTCGGCTCGGCCGTGGGCCCGCATCCCTATCCGTACCTGGTGCGCGAGCTGCAGTCGGTGATCGGCCGCGAGGCGCGCGCGCAGATGCTGAAGGCGGCCGGCGCGCTGCCGGACGTGGCGGTGGCCTGCGTCGGCGGCGGCTCGAACGCCATCG
Source organism: Pseudomonadota bacterium (assembly GCA_021779875.1). Classification (GTDB taxonomy): domain Bacteria; phylum Pseudomonadota; class Gammaproteobacteria; order Steroidobacterales; family Steroidobacteraceae; genus Bog-1198. Next base: position 1,938 of record JAJXZV010000125.1, on the reverse strand, counting down.
GCCTGTTCCACCCCTTCCTCGACGACGCGGGCGTGCGCCTGCTCGGCGTGGAGGCGGGCGGCCGCGGGCCGGGGCTCGGTGACAACGCGGCCTCGCTCACCGCCGGCACGCCCGGCGTCCTGCAGGGCAGCTACACGCTCATCCTGCAGGATGCCTTCGGGCAGGTGCGCGAGACGCACTCCGTGTCGGCCGGACTCGACTACTCCGGCGTCGGGCCGGAACATGCCTACCTGCACACCAGCGGTCGCGTCACCTACGAGTCGGCGACCGACGAGGAGGCGCTCGATGCGCTCGGCGAGTGCGCCCGGCACGAGGGCATCCTCGTGGCCATCGAGACGGCGCACGCATTCGCGGGCGCGCGGCGATTCGCCCGGGCGCACCCGGGCAGCCGCATCCTGATCGGCTGCTCGGGGCGCGGCGACAAGGACATGTCCATCCTGCAACGCACCGTCCTCGGGGCCGGGGGTTGAGCATGGCGCCCCGCGACACCATCTCGGCGGCGATCCGCGCCGCGAATGCCCAGGGCCGCCCGGCGCTGGTCGGCTTCCTCACGGCCGGATTCCCGAGCCGCGCGCGCTTCCGGGCGGACCTCGCCGCCGTGGCGGGCGCCTGCGACCTCGTCGAGGTGGGCGTGCCGTTCAGCGATCCTATGGCGGACGGCACCACCATTCAGCGCGCGAGCTTCGCCGCGCTCGCCGACGGCGTGACGCTGCCGTGGATCCTCGAGGAGCTGCGGGCCGGCGGCCGGCCGGCGACGCCCGTGCTGCTCATGAGCTATCTGAACCCGCTGCTCGCCATGGGCCTCGAGACGCTGCCGGCGGCGGCCGCGTCGGCCGGGGTCGCCGGCTTCATCGTGCCTGACCTGCCGCACGAGGAGAGCGCGCCGCTGCGCGCCGCGTTCGAGCGCGAAGGGCTCGCGCTGGTGCCGATGGTGACCCCCGTGACGCCGGCCGAGCGGCTGGAGATGCTCTGCCGGTCGGCCCAGGGTTTCGTGTACGCGGTGACCATGACCGGGACCACCGGCAAGTCCGCCCAGGTGCCGCAGGACGTGCTCGACTACATGGATCGCGTGCGGCGCGTCTCGCCGGTGCCGGTGTGCGCCGGATTCGGCATCCGCTCGCGCGAGCAGGTGGCGCGCTTCGCGCCGCACGTCGACGGCGTGGTGGTGGGCTCGGCTTTGGTCGAGGCGCTCGAGCGGGGCGAGGACGTGCGCGCCTTCCTGGGGTCGCTGCGCTAGCGGGCCGGGCATGAAAAGGGTGTACCGCGCCGCCACCCTCCTGCAAGTCGCGCACGCGCGCAACGTGCTGCTCACCGCCGGCATCCGCTGCGAGCTGCGCAATCAATATCTCGCCGGGGCGCTCGGCGATCTGCCCATGATGGAGACCTGGCCGCAGCTGCTGGTCGAGGACGCGGACGAGCAGTACGCGCTCTCGGTGCTGGCGCGCGCCGCGCGGGCCACGACGGGGCCCGCCTGGACCTGCCCCGTCTGCGGGGAGCGGCTCGAGCCGCAATTCACGAGCTGCTGGCGCTGCGGCGCGGAGGCGCCGCCCGCCTGAGGCGGCGTGTCGGACGGACACCGACACATCGCCTCCGAAAGTCCGAGGGCGAGGATCAGCGCCCGCCCCTGCTCAAGGAGCCGGGCCCGCCCGACAATCGGCGGTTTCGAAGGGTCACGGGGCCGCCGATGCGGCCGCGGCGAAGGAGTGTGCATGAGATCCGCGGCGGACGTCATGGTGGGCGAGTCGACGGCGATGCAGGAGGCGCGGCGCCTGATCGAGCGGGCGATCCTGAGCGACTGCTGCGTGCTGCTCATCGGCGAGCCGGGCTGCGGCAAGGAACTCGCCGCCCGCGTCCTGCACGCCGCGAGCGCGCGCCGCGCGCGGCCGTTCCTCGCGGTCGACTGCGGCGCGCGTCCGGCCGAGTTCATCGAGGCGGAGC
>JAJXZV010000438.1 GCA_021779875.1 Pseudomonadota bacterium | reverse complement strand
GGGTGGGTCTCCTGCTCGAACAGGTCCATGAGGGGGGTGCCGGTGAGCGCATCGTCGCCCACGTAGCCGAACAGTTCCAGCCAGGCGCGATTCGCATCGACGATGATGCCTTCCTGCACGTGCGTGATCGCGTCGGCCGAGCCGTCCAGGAAGTGCTGCAGCTGCTCGCGGTACTCGCGCGCCGAGGACAGCGTGGCGGACAGGGCGCGTTCCAGACGGTAGGCGCGCAGCTCCCGCGTCGCCACCGACTGCAGGCGGCTCGGGTTGCCGAGGGTCACCGCGTCCTGCGCGCCGAGGCGCATGGCCTCGGCGATCGCCGCCTCGTCGACCTTGTCGCGCACGATCAGCACCGGCATCTCGGGCGCGGACTGCTGCTTGACCTTGATGAGCGAGGCGACGTCGATGCCGAGCTCGTCGACGAACGCCACCAGCATCTCCGGGTTCAGCTGCGTCAGGGCGTCGCCGAGATCCCCGGCGTCGGGCAGCCAGGTGCAGTGGACCGGGTGGCCGGCCTTGCGCAGGGTGCTGTTGATCGCCTCCACGTGGTCCTGCGACCGCGTCATGACGATCATCGGTACCGCCCCGTTGTCGCTCACTGCTGCATGCCCTCCAAAGGTCTGCGGAAAACGGCCGGAGTGTAGCACCTGGGTTTCGGGCAAATTGCGAACGGCGTCTTGACGCTCGCCGATTCATCCGCGGCCCGAATTGGCGTCGGGGGGACGGTTGCGGCTATGATACGCGCCCGCAAAAACCCCTTTAGGGCCTCCCGATGGCTAACTACAGCACCAATGAATTCAAGTCCGGCCTCAAGATCCTCATCGACGGCGACCCGTACGTGATCGTCGAGAACGAGATGGTCAAGCCCGGCAAGGGGCAGGCGTTCAACCGCGTGCGGGTGCGCAACCTCAAGACCGGGCGCACCATCGAGCGCACCTGGAAGTCGGGCGACACCGTCGAGGCGGCCGACGTGGTCGATACCGACATGCAGTACCTGTACAGCGACGGCGATTTCTTCCATTTCATGGTGCCCGATACCTTCGAGCAGGTGACCGCCTCCAAGGAGGCCGTGGGCGACACCGCCCAGTGGCTCAAGGACGGCACGGTATGCATCGTCACGCTGTGGAACGGCGTGCCGCTGCAGGTGGTCGCGCCGGCGCACATGGAGCTGAAGATCGTGGAGACCGATCCGGGCGTGCGCGGCGACACGGCGACCGGCGGCTCGAAGCCGGCGAAACTCGAGACCGGAGCCATGGTCCGGGTGCCCCTGTTCATCAACGAGGGCGAGATCGTGCGCGTCGACACGCGCACCGCCGAGTACCTGTCGCGCGGCAAGGGCTGAGGCACCGGCCGCCGGCCGGGGCCACGGCGGCTCAGGCGTTGTCGATTCCGAACGCCATGGCCTCATCGAGGCGCGTGGCGCCGAGGGAGATCGCGACCAGCCGATCGAAGCCGAGCGCCACCCCGGCGCAATCCGGCATGCCGGCCGCGAGCGCCGCGAGCAGCCGCTCGTCGAGGGGGCGCCCCGGCCGGCCCATGCGCTCCCGGGCGGCGAGATCCCCGAGGAAGCGGGCGCGCTGTTCGCCCGCATGCGCGAGTTCGTGGAAGCCGTTGGCGAGCTCGATCCCGTCGAGGTAGAACTCGAAGCGTGCCGCGACCGGCGGTTCGCCCCCCTTCAGGCGGGCGAGCGCCGCCTGGGAGGCCGGGTAGTCGCACACGAAGCAGGGGCGATCCCGCCCGAGCCGCGGCCCGACCACCAGGCCCATCAGCAGGTCGAGCTTGGCGTCGTGGTCGAGGTCGGCCTCGCAGGCCACGCCGGCGCGCCGCGCCGCCTGGTCGAGCTCGCCTTCGCTGGCGCGGTGCGCATCCACGCCCGCGTGGCGCCGCAGCGCCTCGGCATAGGTCAGGCGTTCGGCCGGCGCCAGTGCGCGCTGCGGCGCGAGCAGGTGACCGGCCAGGGCCTCGACCTCGCTCATCAGCGCCTGGTCGTCGAAGCCCAGGCGGTACCATTCGATCAGGGTGAATTCCGGGTTGTGCCAGCGGCCGCGCTCGCCGTCGCGAAACACCTTGCCTATCTGGTAGATGTCGCCGCTGCCGGCGGCGAGCAGGCGCTTCATGGGGAATTCCGGCGAAGTGCACAGGTAGCGCCGGCCGGGCAGACCCGCCACCTCCGTGGCCAGCGACTCGATCTGCGGATCGCTCACCGCGGCGGCGCTCAGGATCGGCGTCTCCACCTCGAGCACGGCGCGCGCGGCGAAGAACTCCCGCGCGCGCGCCAGCATGTCGGCGCGGCGGCGCAGCGCCGCGATGCCGGCGGTCGGCCGCCAATCCGCTCCGGGGATGGCCGGGTCCACGGGCGTCACGCGAGGCCGCCGATCGCCCGGCCGACCCGCACCGGGGCGTTCGAGCGGCACTCGGGCCGCCAGCGGGCGCGGCCGGCCTCGAACAGGAGGATCACGGTCGAACCCATGTTGAAGCGGCCGAGCTCGGCGCCCTTCTCGAGGGTGAGATCGGGCGCCGCGAGCGGCGCGACCGCGCGGCCGGCGGGGGCCGCGACCTCGCCGGTCCACACCGTCGACATGCTGCCGACGTTCAGCGCGCCGACCATCACCAGCGCGAAGCGGCCGTGGTCGGTGCCGAACAGGGTGAGGATCCGCTCGTTGCGCGCGAACAGCCGCGGCACCTGGCGCGTGGTCGCGGCGTTCACGCTGAACAGGCGGCCGGGCACGAACACGGCGGCCTCGAGGCGGCCGCGCACCGGCATGTGGATGCGGTGATAGTCGTGGGGCGCGAGGTAGATGGTGAGGAACGAGCCGCCGGCGAAGCCCGCCGCCCACGGCTGCCCGGCGAGCAGCTCGCCGAGTCGGTAGGGGCGTCCCTTGGCCTGCACGAGCGTGTCGCCCTCGATCGGGCCGCACTCGCTCACGGTGCCGTCGACGGGGCTCGCGATGCTCGCCGGATCGGGGTCGATCGGCCGCGCGCCCGGGCGCAGCGCGCGTGTGAAGAATTCGTTGAAGCTCGCATAGGCGAGCGGGTCGGGCAGGGCGGCCTCCCGCAGGTCGACCTTGAAGGCGCGCAGGAACGCGCGCACCAGCAGATTCTTGAACCAGGGGGTGCGCACGCGGGTCAGCGCGCGCACCAGCGCCGAGATGCCATGCTGCGGCAGCAGGTACTGCAGGGCGACGAACAGCCGGCCGCCGCGCGACGCGCTCATGGACGCGCCGCGGCGAGCAGGCGCGCGAAATCCGCGGCGAGCGCCTGCGCCGTGTAAGGCCCGGTGAGGATCGCGGCCACGCGGGCGGTCGGATCGATCACGAACAGCGCGCCGGAATGGTCGACGGCGTAGCCGCCGCCCGGCTGCGGGCGCAGGCTGACGGCGACGCCGAGCTCGCGCGCCAGCGCCTCGATGGTCGGCTGGTCGGCGGCGGTGACTCCGATGAACTCCGGATCGAAGTACGGCACGTATTTCTCGAGCTGCGCGGGCGTGTCGCGCCCGGCGTCGACCGAAACGAACACCACCTGGGGCCGCTGCGGCGCGTGCTCGTCCCGCAGCCGCCGCTCCATGGCCGCCAGGGTGGTGAGCGTGGTCGGGCAGAAATCGGGGCAGTTCGTGTAGCCGAAGAACAGGATCGACCAGTGCCCGAGGAAGGCGCGCGGCGTGAACGGGCGGCCGTGATGATCGAGCAGGGAGAATTCGGGCAGGGCACGGCTTGGCGTAAGATAAGCGCCTTCCGCCAGTTCCACGGGGGCCGACGGGTGCCGCCAGAGCAGCGCCGCGGCGAGCCCCGTCATCCCGGCGATCAGGATGAGCGCGGTCTTCACGACAGTCGATCGAGGTGCCATGCGGCGATTATCCCACACGGAGCGCGAGACCGTCGGCGCGGCCATCGAGCGCGGCGCGCGGGCGCTGCGCGCCGCGCGCGTGCACTTCGGACACGGCACCGACAATGCCCGCGACGAGGCCGCGGAGCTGGTGTTCTGGGCGGCGCGGCTCGAGCACTCGCTGGGCGCCGGGGCCTACC
>JAJXZV010000350.1 GCA_021779875.1 Pseudomonadota bacterium | reverse complement strand
AGCCGCGCTCGGTGAAGTTCAGGCCGTTGCGCACAGTGCGGCCGACGCCGTCCGACGCCACCCACACGATGTGGCTGGTGTCGAGGCCGCCGGTGAGGATGAAGTCCTCGACGAGACGACCGACCTCGTTGTCGACCAGCGCCGTCACCACCGCGCCGCGCAGGCCGAAGACCCGACGCAGGCCGCGGACGACGTTGTACTCGCCACCGCCTTCCCAGGCCTGGAAGGTCCGGGTCGTACGGATCCGGCCCTCGCCCGGGTCGAGCCGGAGCATGACCTCGCCGAGCGCGACGGCGTCGTACCGGCACTCCTCAACTGGACGCAGCTTCATCGCGCTCCTCACTTCCCCACGGCGGCGGCCGCGGCGACCGCCTCGGCGCACAGCCGGGTGATCGTCGCGAACGCGCCCTCGCGGATCGCGTCGACGGGCACCATCCAGGACCCGCCCACCGCTGGGATGCAGGCGAGCGACAGGTAGTCGGCGCTGGTGAACAGGCGCGCGTCGTCGTGGATCGCCGCCTCCTCCGCCGACGGCTCCAGCTGCGGCCCGGGATGCGCCGGCAAGAGCGGATCGATCCCCGCGTGGTGCTCGTGTTCGTGGCCGGCCATCCCGGCACCACCGCCCGCCTGCAAACGCGCGCGCAGCTGGAATTCGCCCGCGACGTCGCCCTGCCGGCGACCCTGCTGCGCAGCGCCGAACTGCGGGGCCGCTACATCCAGTACGGATTCAGCAAGCCCGCCAACGAACTGCTCCTCGAAGCGCCGCTCAACAGCCTCGAGAACGGCATCAAGGTGCGCCGCAAGCTGCTCGACGCCCTGCACGACGACGCCTTGCTCGCGCGCAAGGCGGCGGACGAGGAGCGGCTGCGCGCGCAGGCGCACCTGGGCGCGGCCGACCCGTGGCGCCAGATCGAGGCGGCGGTCGAGCGCGAGCGCGCGCTGTACCTGCCCTACACCTTCATCGAGGGCGGCGCCGGATTCAACACCATCCTGTTCCGTTACGCGCGCCTGCTGGTGCGCGCCGCGCAGGAGCGGCCGAAGCCCAATGCCGATCGGCTGCGTGAATTCACCGACGCCCTGCTGCCGCGCATGCAACAGCAACTGTTCGCACGCCTGCCGATCCTGCCGGAGGTCGAGGCGATGACCCTTTCCTCCTCGGTGCAGCGGATGCGCGAGTGGCTGGGGCCCGACTATCCGCTGGTGCGCTGGCTGCTCGCCCACGACTCGCCGGATTCGTTCGCCATCCGGATGGTCGCCGAGAGCCGGCTCGCCGACCCGGCGTTGCGCCGGGCGCTCTGGGACGGCGGCCAGAGCGCGGTCGACGCCTCGCACGATCCGATGATCGAACTCGCCCGGGCGGTCGACGGCGAGGCGCGCGACCTGCGCCAGCGCGTCGATGCGCAGGTCAACGCGCCGATCGCCGCGGCCTCGACCCGCATCGCCGCGGCCCGCTTCAAGGCCTTCGGGACGCAGGTGTATCCGGACGCGACCTTCACGCTGAGGCTCAACTACGGCACCGTCCAGGGGTGGACCGAGAACGGCGCCTCGGTCGAACCGTTCACCCGCCTGGACCGCGCGTTCGAGCGGGCGACCGGGGTGTCGCCGTTCAAGATCCCCGACCGCTGGCTCAAAGTGAAGGATCAGCTCGACCCGCAAACCCCGTTCTGCATGGCCACGACCAACGACATCGTCGGCGGCAACTCGGGCAGCCCCCTGATCGACGCGCGCGGCCGCCTGGTGGGCCTGATGTTCGACGGGAACATCCACTCGATTTCGGGCGACTACTGGTTCGACGCCGCTCGTAACCGCGCGGTGGCGCTGCACCCCGCGATCCTGCGGCTGGCGCTCGAGAAGGTGTACGCCGCTCACGCCCTGCTCGCGGAGCTCGAGGGGCGCTGACGCCATTGCGGCCCGGGCGCCGGATCGCTAAGCTCGACAGGCTCGAGACGGCGCAGGACCGACGGGGCGGCGGCCCGGTCAGGAGAGCAGCATGTCGAGGCGACGGGACGTTCCGGGATACAAGCCCTACGACAGTCCGGCCGGCGGCTGGGGAGCGCTGCGGGCCACCGCCAAGGCGGTGCGCGAGCAGATGCAGCTCGGCGAAGCGCCGCAACTGCTCTACCGGACCAACAAACCCGACGGGTTCGACTGCCCGGGGTGCGCCTGGCCGGACAAGGAGCACACCTCGACCTTCCAGTTCTGCGAGAACGGCGCCAAGGCGGTCACCTGGGAGGCCACCCGCAAGCGCGCGCCGCCCGAGTTCTTCGCCGCCCACACGGTGTCCGAACTGCGCGGCTTCAGCGACTACGAGCTCGAGAACCAGGGGCGGCTCACCCACCCGCTCGCCTACGACGCGGCCAGCGACACCTATCGCGCGGTGAGCTGGGAGGAGGCCTTCGCGCGCATCGGGGCGCGGCTGCGTGCCCTGCCCGACCCGAACATGGCGGAGTTCTACACCTCGGGCCGCGCCTCGAACGAGGCGGCGTTCCTGTTCCAGATTTTCGCCCGCGAGTACGGCACGAACAACTTTCCCGACTGCTCCAACATGTGCCACGAGGCGACCAGCGTCGGCCTGCCGCGGTCCATCGGCATCGGCAAGGGCACGGTCTCGCTCGAGGATTTCGACCATTGCGAGATGATCCTCTCGATCGGGCACAATCCAGGCACCAATCACCCGCGCATGATGGGCACGCTGCACGAGGTGGCGCGCCGCGGCGCGCCCATCGTCGTGCTGAATCCCCTGCGCGAGCGGGCGCTCGAGCGTTTCACCGATCCGCAGAGCCCCGTGGAAATGGGCACTTTCGGCGCGACCGAGATCGCGACTTCCTACCACCTGCTCAAGGTGGGCGGCGATGCGGCGGCGCTCGCGGGCATCATGAAGGCGCTGCTCGACCTGGGCGCCGTCGATCGCGACTTCATCGGGGCGCATACGCGCGGCTACGAGGCGCTCGCCGCGCAACTGGGCTCGACGCCCTGGGCGCAGATCGAGGCGGGCAGCGGACTCGCCGCGGCGGACCTGCGCCGCGTGGCGGAGCTCTACGCGGCGTCGCAGGCCACCATCGTAAGTTATGGAATGGGGGTCACGCAGCACACGCGCGGCACGGCGAACGTGCAGCAGATCGCGAATCTGCTGCTCCTGCGCGGCAACATCGGCAAGCCCGGCGCCGGCATCTGTCCCCTGCGGGGCCACTCGAACGTGCAGGGCGACCGCTCGGTCGGCGTGACCGAGCGGCCCAGCGACGCGCTTCTGGCCGGCATCGAGCGCACTTTCGGCTTTCGGCCGCCGGCGGCGCACGGACACGATGCGATCGCGGCGATCCGCGCCATCGAGGAGGGACGTTCGACGGCGCTCATTTGCCTCGGCGGGAATCTCGCGGTGGCGTTGCCCGATCCGGCCCGCTGCTTTCCGGCCATGCGGCGCCTGCAACTCGCCGTGCACGTGGCCACCAAGCTGAACCGCTCGCACCTGTTGATCGGCCGCGAGGCCTTCCTGCTGCCCTGTCTCGGGCGCACCGAGACGGACCTGCAGGCAGGCGGCGCCCAATCGGTCACGGTCGAGGACTCCATGTCGATGGTGCATGCCTCCGTGGGCAAGCTCGAACCAGGGTCGCCCCATCTGCGCTCCGAGCCGGCGATCGTCGCGGGCATGGCGGTGGCCACGCTGCCCGGCACCCGCGTGCCCTGGCTCGAACTGATCGCCGACTACGACCGCATCCGCGACGCCATCGAGTCGGTCCTGCCCGACTTCGCGGACTACAATCGGCGCATCCGCATCCCCGGCGGATTTCGCCTGCCGCTCGCCGCGGCCGAGCGCGTTTGGCAGACGGACTCGGGCAAGGCCGAGTTCCTGCCGCTTCCGGAATTGAACCCGGCGGCCGCATGGGCCGGGGACGGGGTGCTGCAGTTGACGACCATCCGCAGCCACGATCAATACAACACGACGATCTACAGCATGGACGTTCGTTAACGCTGCGGCGCCCACCGGGGTCTACTCCCTTTCCCGAACCGAGGGGCTTTGGACGCGAACGGGATCGAGC
>JAJXZV010000103.1:1380-4044 GCA_021779875.1 Pseudomonadota bacterium | reverse complement strand
ACGGCTGAGCTGCGCGATCGGCTTCGCGCGGCGATAGGGCCCTTCGACGCCGGCAACCCGCGCTGGTTCTCCTACGCGTCCGACCATCTGCTGAGGTACGGGGCCGCGATCGATACGCCGGAACTCCTAGGTCGGTTTCTCGGCCGCCCCGTGTCCATCTCGCCGCTGCTCGCGCAGATCGAGCGCGTGGGCCGCGAAGCCCATTGACCCTCATCGAGGAATGCCGCTTAGCGCGACGCCGGTCTCATCGGGGCGATGGCGCCTCGGCGGGCGGGGGAGACGCCGCGGGGGCATCGGTCTGCTCGTCGGTTCGGCCGGTACGGCGCTGCACTTTCTCGGCCTGCCTGGACTTGCGCGCGAGTTCCTTCTGGCGCTTCTGTTGGCGATAGTTGGGCTTTGCCACGCGGCGGTCCTCGTTGCGGATGCTCGGATGAACGGATTCGCCGCCGGAGCGGCGAATCCCGGTTGTCGCCTACCAGCGGCTACCGCCACCGCCCGATCGTCCGCCGCCGCCGCCGCCGCCGCTGCGAGGCTTGTCCTGAGCCTCGTTCACACGCAGCGCCCGGCCGCCCATGTCCTGGCCGTTCAGGTTCTGAATCGCGCGCGAGGCGTCGGCCTGGCTCATCTCGACGAAACCGAAGCCGCGAGGCCGGCCCGTCTCGCGATCGGTCGGCAGTGAGACGGACTCGACGGCTCCGTGCTGCGAGAAGAGGGTACGGATGTCATCGTCGCTTGCCGTGAACGGCAGGTTTCCAACATAAATCTTTGCCATAACGATTACTCAGATCTCCAAGAAATTCGAACCGTCCGGGCGGGATCGCCAAGGAGGAATCCTCCCGCGGTTCAATACGGCAGGATCAGCACTGAAGGTCATGGAGATTGTCCGCGAACCGTCGAAGCACGTGTCCTGTCACCCGATCGCAGGCGGCACGGCGTGGAGTCTTGAGGCGCTGCACTGGAGCGCCTCGGATGACACGGGGGACGTAAACGATCGGCGTGAATCATAACATGATTCGCGGCGAGAAGTCCGGTCATCCACCGCCCGGCGCACGAATGTGGCGTGGGGCGGGCGCAGCGGTGTTACCGTGGGGCACCGTCAGGAGACGATCATGACCTCATTCAAGCCCCAGCAGCCGATCACGCGGTTGCTCGATTCACCATCCGGCGACTCTCTCGTCGATTTCCGGGCACGCGCGATGCAGTCCCGGGCCGAGGCGGCGGAGCGCCGTCGCACCGACCTCGCCAATCAGTCCTCGCGCTCGAAATCCCCGGAGGAACGGATCCGCCTCTGGGAGGTATTGCACGCGGTGCGGCTGCCGAAGAGCGAGGCGCACCGCCTGCTCGCGGTCATCGCCGCGGATACGGGTCTGACGGGCGCCGAGGTCCAGCACGAGCAGCATCGCCGCGCGGCGGTCAAGGCCGCAACCTGAGCGCCGGTCGCGGCCCGGCCGGGCCGCGAGTCCCTCACTCCCCGTCGTAGTCCTCGCCGATGGGCATTCCCGGCGGCGCTTCGACCGGCGGCGCCCGCTTGAATTCGGCGGGGTGCCGTTCGAACTCTCCGATGCGCGCGATCGCCGACCTGCGCAGGTCGCGCATCTCGGGCGTGCCGGCGGTCTCGGCCGCGAGGTCCTGCGCCAGATGCTCGAGGGCGGCGCCGGCTTCGGCGCGCACGGCGGCCGAGGCGTGCGGATCGGCCGCCAGACCGAGCAAAGCCTCGAGCGCGCGCATGTCGACGGCGCGCTGCACGGCGCCCGCGAGTCCGGCCGGCTCCGGAGCATTCCAGGTCTTCCCGAGCAACGCACCGAGCAGGTCGCGCAGGCCCGGATTCGCCGCATCGCGCGCGTGATACTCCTCGAGGCGCGCGGCCCGCTCCGGATCGAGCAGGAGCGCGAGCGTCAGGTCGGCCGACGACTCGGCGGCCGCGATCGGATCGAACGTCAAGCCCGTCTGCGCCGCGAAGGACTCCCGGGTGCGCGGGTAACCCGGCGGTCTCGGGGGCAGGATCTCGAGCAGCGGTTCCGGCAGGGTGAGGGTCCGCGCCTCCAAGGTGACGAGCACCGCATCCAGCGCACGGCGTTGATCGGCCGCGGCCACGATCCGAGTGACCATCTCGCCGTCGCCGCGCAGCGCATAGCGGTAATCCAGTCCGCCGATCATCTTGGCGGCCGCCTCCGTTTGGTAGCGGTGCAGCAGGTAGAGCGGCACCACGGTGTCCTCGAGCGTCGCCAGCGGTTCGCCGCGCGGAATCGCGTTCTCGCCGAATCGCGCCAGCGCGGCCGCGCGGACCTCGAGCATCCGCTGTAGCTCGCGCGCCGGATCGGCGCCGTTGTCCCACAGGTGGGCATACGGATGCGCGCTGCCGAGGGGCCGCGAGTCCTCGTCCGTGATGAAGTACAGGCCCCTGGCCCGCGAGTCCGACAGGAGCTTCGCGAGGGCGGTTCGTTCCTGTGTTCCCGCGGGAAACTGCGAATAACCGTAGGCGATGGCGGCCTCGTCCCACGCGCCGACGCCGGTCGTGTAGGCGTGGCCGAGATCAGGACGGCCCCGCGCGTCCAGCACGACGTACGGATGCGGATAATCCATGACCGAGGCGCCGGGCGCGATGGCGCTCGCGGCAAAGTTGTGCTGCAGACCGAGCGTGTGGCCGACTTCGTGGGCGGCCAG
>JAJXZV010000103.1:0-1370 GCA_021779875.1 Pseudomonadota bacterium | reverse complement strand
GGCGGATGCGCGCCAGCACCATGTCGAGCATCTGCGGAGACGCCGGCGCGCCCTTCGCGTAGGGCGCGAGCAGCGCCTCGGCGATCAGGTAGTCCTGGCGCGCCCGCAGCGATCCGAGGGTCACCTGGCCCTTGATGATCTCGCCGGTGCGCGGGTCGACGACGCTGGCCCCGTAGCTCCAGCCGCGCGAGGCACGGTGCACCCATTGGATGGTGTTGTAGCGGACGTCCATGGGATCGGCGCCGACGGGCAGCAACTGCACCTGGAAGGCGTCGTGGAAGCCGGCGTCCTCGAAGGCCTTGCTCCACCAACGGGCCCCCTCGACCAGCGCCGTGCGAATGGGTTCGGGCGCACCACGATCCACGTAGTAGACGATGGGCCGCACCGCAGTGCCGGCCGCGGCCGACGGATCCTTCCTCTGCAGGCGATGACGGACGATGAAACGCTGCTCCATCGGCACGCCGAGCGGCGTGGAATAGTCCCGCCAGCCGACCTCGAAGAAACCGGCGCGCGGATCGAAGGCGCGCGGCAGGTAGCCCGGGCCGGGCAGTTCGATGAGCGAGTGGTGTTCGCGCACCGTGACCGCGTGCGGATCGGGCGCCACCTCGGCGACCGGCCGCCCGCGCGGCGCACCCTCCGCCGCCAGGGTCAGCAGGGCTTCGACCTCCGTGTTCTTCGGGAAATTCCTGGTGGCCTCGAGCACCACCGCGCTGCGCGCGTCGTCCAGGCGATAGACGCCCTGCTGGCCCTGCGCCAGCCGCTCGGTCACGCCGTGGGCATCGCGCACGAAGAACGCCGTGGCATCCACCAGCACGCGCGCATCCTCGGCGTCGCCGTCCGCGGCCTCCACCTTGAAGCCCCACAGCACGCTCTGGGGAAAGGATTGGGTGACCGCGAGCCGCTCCTCGGCGTCGGCCGCGGACGAGCGGTATTCCATGTTCCCCTGCACCAGCAGGACCTTCGGTCCGTGCCGCTCGAATCGCACCACACGGCCCCTGCCGAGCTGGCCGCGGTCGAGTCCGATCAATCCGGCGTCGCTCAGCCCGATGCCGTGGGTGAGCTGGTCGAGGTAGAGGAAATCGGTGTTCCAGCGGTCGATCTCGAGGTAGATCCTGCCGCTCTTCGCGTCCCAGTCGAGCGGAAAGTAGCCGTCCATGCGATGCATCGACCGGGTGGTCTCGGCGACGCCGGCCGGCGGATCGGCGGGGGCGGCGGCGGGGGCGGCCGCAGCGGGGGCGGCCGCGGCGACCAGGGCCAGCAGCACGGCCGCCGGCGACATCGTCGGTTTCAATGGATCGTCCCCGCTACTTCACCGTGATGGTGATCTTGCGCGAAACCAGCGCCGGATCGAAGGAGCGGTGGGCCCGGTC
>JAJXZV010000344.1 GCA_021779875.1 Pseudomonadota bacterium | reverse complement strand
GCCGGACGTGGCGGTGCGGCCGCGGCGGCGCCCGCGGAGGTGTTCAGCTACGGCCGGTTCGGCGAGGTGAGCCTGTACCGGGGCCAGGGCGAGGTGCGCGAGGTCGCGCTGCTGCTCTCGGGCGAGGACGGCTGGAGGGCGCCCATGCCGGCCTTGGCCGAACGGCTCGCCGAGCGCAACGTGCTGGTGGCGGGCATCGACCTGCCGCATTACCTCGGGGCGCTCGCGCAGGCGGGCGAGGCGTGCGTCTCGCCCGCGGCGGATCTCGAGAATCTCAGCCATTATCTGCAGGCGAAGCTCGCCCTGCCGGCCTACGTCGAGCCGACGCTGGTCGGCTACTCGGCCGGCGCGACGCTCGCCTACGGGACGCTCGCGCAGGCGCCGGCGGGCCTGTTCAAGGGCGCCTTGAGCCTGGCCTTCTGTCCCGATGCCGCCCTCGCCAAGCCGCTCTGTCCCGGCACGGCGCTGCGGCCGGCGAGCCGGCTGTCCGGCCGATGGATCGCGCTGCAGGGCGAGCTCGATCGGGTGTGTCCGGCGCCGGTCACGCGGCGATTCGTGCAGGCGGTGCCGGCCGCCGAGTCGGTCATGCTGCCGATGGTCGGGCACGGCTACTCGGTGGAGAAGAACTGGCTGCCGCAATACCTGGACGCGTTCGGCCGGGTCAGCGGATCGGGTCCGGCGCCGGCGGCCGCGCCCGCGGCGCTGCCGCCGCCGGTGGCGGATCTGCCCCTGCAGATCGTGCCCGCGTCCCGGGGCGGGGACGAACCCTGGTTCGCCGTGTTCCTATCGGGCGACGGCGGCTGGGTGGGCATCGACAAGGGCATCTCGGCGGCGCTCGCCCGGCACGACATTCCGGTGGTCGGCTGGGATTCGCTGAAATACTTCTGGTCGCCACGCACGCCGCAGGGCTCGGCGCAGGATCTGGACCGGGTGCTCAAGACGTACTCGGCGGCCTGGCATCGCTCCCGGGTGGTGCTGATCGGGTTCTCCCAGGGGGCCGACACGCTGCCGTTCATGGTGAATCGCCTGCCGTCGGCCACGCGCCGCATGGTCGATCTGACCGTGCTGCTCGGCATCAGCGACAACGCGTTGTTCGAGTTCCATCTCGCCAACTGGCTCGGCACGCCGCCGAAGGGCCTGCCCACCGCGCCGGAGCTCGCCGCCTGGAGCGGTTCGCCCTACCTGTGCTTGTACGGTGAAGCCGACGGGGACGCGGCCTGCGAGTCCGTGTCCGGCCACGACGGCCGGGTCGTGAAGATGCCGGGCGGCCACCACTTCGGCGGCGGCTACACCGCGATCGCCGAGCAGATACTGAAGTCGCTGCCGCGCAGCTGAGCGCCGCCCGCGCCGCTCACGCCTGTGCGAGGTATTCGCGCTCGACCTTGAGCGCGGCCTCGCGCAATTTCGGCAGGAACTGCTCGACCGCGGTCTTGAGGGGCACGGCCGTGGCCGCGAAGCGCACGCTGAGCGCCGCGATCACCCGCTCCCGGACGCGCATCGGAATCGCAAGGCTGATCTCCTCGGACACGCGCCGCGCCCGCTGCGACCGGCCGAAGCCCTGGGCGCGGGTCTCGGTCAGCAGCTGGTCGAGGTCGGCGCGGCTGCGCGCCAGGCGATCCTCGGGCTGTGCGGAGCCCGCCAGCAGCTCGATCAGCGCTTCGCGCTGCGCAGGCGCGCAAAACGCGAGATAGGCGCGGCCGGCCGCCGAGGTCAGCATCGGCAGGCGCGCGCCGGCGCCGTATTGCTCGAGCGCGAGCGGGCTGTGACGATCGGTGGCATCGCGAATCATCATGGCCGGGCCCGCGGGCACGGCGATCGCCAAAGGCCACACCACCTGCGCACCGAGTGCGGCGAGATGCGCCTTGGCGACGTGCGCGAGCAGCGCCTCGTCGTCGAAGCCGTCGGACAGGGAACGCACCCGGATGGTCGGCCGGTAACAGTCGTCGTGCGGGTCGCGGTCCACGTAACCGGCGAGCCGCAGCGTCTCGAGGATCCGATACGTGGTGGTGCGCGGCAGGCGCACGGCGGTCGACAGCGCGTTGATCGGCGCCCGGTCCAGCCGGTTCAGCTCCGTCAGCACGTCGAGCCCCCGTTGCAGTGCGCGAATCGGGCGGGTCGAGGGGTCGCGCCGATCATCGGCGATACCGTCGAGCTGCGCATTCATGGTGCTTCCTCCGGGTCACGGGTTCAGTTTGAGCAGCGCTCATTCTGCCCGGAAGATATACAGATGTATATTGTACAAATGCTGGACAAGCGGCCGTCCGCGGGCAGCCGCCGGGACCATCAAGCGAATCAATGGCTTGCGGAGGGCGCCTTGAGCGAGGCCAAGGCCTCGAGGGCCCGCTGGCGCGCGGCGGCATGCTCGACGCAGGGCTGCGGATAGGTCTGTCCGAGGGTGACGCCGGCCGCCTGCAAGACGGCGGGCGCCGCCGCCCAGGGTTGCATCAACCAGGCATCGGGCAGCCCGGCGAGTTCCGGCAGCCAGCGGCGCACGTAGCCGCCCTGCGCATCGAACCGGTCGCCCTGGCTCACGGGATTGAAGATGCGAAAGTACGGGGCCGCGTCGGCGCCGCAGCCCGCGACCCATTGCCACCCGAGGGTGTTGCTCGCGAGGTCGGCGTCCACCAGCGTGTCCCAGAACCAGCGGGCGCCCGCGCGCCACGAAATCAGCAGGTCCTTGACGAGGAAGGAGGCGGCGATCATGCGCACCCGGTTGTGCATCCAGCCCGTGTGCCACAGTTCCCGCAACCCGGCATCGACGATGGGATAGCCGGTCAGGCCGCGCTGCCAGGCCCGCAGGCCCGCGCCATCCTCGCGCCAGGGGAAGCGGGCGTAGGCCGGCCGCAGCGGCGCCTCGGCGGTGTGCGGGAAGTGGTAGAGCAGGTGATGCGCGAACTCGCGCCAGCCGAGCTCCGCGAGGTACTGCGAGTCGCGCCAGGTGCGTGGCAGTTCGCCGGCGTCGGCGCCGCGGCGCAGCGCATGCCACACCTGCCGCGGGCCGATCTCGCCGAAGTGCAGATGCGGCGACAGCCGCGACGTGCCGATGACCCCGGGCCGGTCACGCGCGTCCGCGTAGTCGGCGAAGCCCTCCTGCAGGAATCGGCCGAGCGCCGCCTGTGCGGCGCCGCTGCCGGGCGTCCAGGACCGGGCGATGCCGGCGGCCCACCCGAGCCTCGGCAGCAGTGCGAGACCGTCCAACGACTCGGACCCCGGGAACCGGGGCGGCGGCGCCAGGGCGCCGGGCGGGGCGGTCGGCGCCGGCGGGTCGGGCAGGGTGCGGCAATGGCGCCAGAATGCCGTGAACACCTGGAAGGGCTCCGCGGCGCGGTTGCGCACCGTCCACGGCTCGTGCAGGAGCGCGCCATTGAAACTCTCGGCCTCCAGGCCCGCGGCGCGCAGGCCCGCCTTGACGTGTCGATCGCGCCGCAGGGCGGACGGCTCGTACAGGCGGTTCCAGAGGACGCGTCGCGCACCGCTCGCGCGCGCGAGCTCGAGCAGAGTCGCGAGCGAATCGCGGCCCGCGCGCAGGCAGAGGCGCGAGCCCAGGCGCTCGAGCTCGGCGGCGAGCGCGGCGAGGCTGTGGTGCAGCCACCAGCGCGAGGCGCCGCCGGGCGCCCAGTCACCCTCTTCCTCGGGGGCGTGAACGTACACCGCGAGCATCGGCCCGCCGTCCGCGAGCGCCGCGTGCACGGCCGGATTGTCCGTGAGCCGCAGGTCGCGGCGAAACCAGACGAGCGTGGTCATGGCGGCAAGCCTCGTCGAGCCGCGCCGCTTGCGCAACCGCGGTCAGCCGCGCATTCCACGGCGTAGACGGCGCCGTGGCCCGCGGCGGGTTCGGCTACAATCGGGCGCGCCGTGCGCAGCACCATCGAGGAATGCCTTTCATGACGTCGGATCCTTCGGCAGCCCCGCCCATTGTGGCGGACGTGGTGATCATCGGCGCAGGGCCCGTGGGCCTGTTCCAGATCTTCGAGCTGGGTCTGCTCGGGATCGGCGCGCACGTCATCGATTCGCTGGCGCAGGTCGGCGGGCAATGCACCGAGCT
>JAJXZV010000255.1 GCA_021779875.1 Pseudomonadota bacterium | reverse complement strand
GGCGGTCTTGCCGGCCTCCATGCAGGTGCCGGCGAGCGCGACCACCGGCACGCCGTGCGCCTCGAGCGGCGCGTGGCGGTCGAGCGCCTTGTAGCCGACCCGCGCCGGCACGCCGATGCGCTCGCCGAGGTAGGGGAAGGCGAGCACGGTGCCGAGCACGCGGCAGTCGAACGGCTTGCCCTTGTCGGGGGTCGCCGAGTCGCACACCCCGAGCACGCCGCCGATGTTCAGCATCTGGATCACGTCGCCGGGCTTGAGCGATTCGGGAACGTGCCCCGAGTAGCCGAACAGCGCCTTGCGGTGCCCGAGCGCGCCCACCACGACGTCGCCGCGCGCGACCTTCGCCATGCGGCCGCTGGTCAGCTCGAGGGTGTTGTAGGTGGATTTGTTGTTCAGGACCTCCACCACGAGCACGACGCCCTCCTCGCAGGGGATATCGGCCGAGATCCGCAGCTCGTGCGACAGGCCGCAGGCCTGCGTGATCGAGGCGATCTTGTCGACCACCAAGGTGCGCATCGCGTTCATGGGCGCGCGGACCCGGCCCGCTTGTGGAAGATCCCGGTCAGGGCCAGCATCTTCGAGTAGCCGAGGGCGTCGGCGGGAGTCCACTCGCCCGCCGCCTCGCCGTACACGCCCTTAGAGGCTGCCATCAGCGAATAGGGCGAGGTCACGCCCTCGACGAACAGCGAGCCGGGTCGCAGCAGCAGGTGCGCCTCACCCGTGACCCGGGCCTGCGAGGAGATCAGCAGCGCCTCGATGTCGCGGCACACCGGATCGAGATGCTGGCCCTCGTGCAGCAGGTCCCCGTAGGGCTGGGCGACCGTGTCCTTGATGCGCGCCTGCCGGCCGGTCAGCACCAGCTTCTCGAGCTCCCGGTGCGCGGTCAGCAGGATCTCGGCGGCCGGCGCCTCGAAGGCCACCCGGCCCTTGGTGCCGATCACCGTGTCGCCCAGATGGATGCCGCGGCCGATGCCGAACGGGCCCGCGATCCCCTCCAGGCGCTCGATGATGGCCACCGGGTCGAGCCGGACGCCGTCGAGGCTCGACGGCACGCCCCGCTCGAAGCCGACGGTGTGGCGCTCGGGCGCGCGCGGCCGGCTGAAGGCGTCGCGCGACAGCACCCAGGCCTCCTCGGGGATGCTGCCCGCGGAGGTCAGGGTCTCCTGGCCGCCGATGGTCACGCCCCAGAGGCCGCGGTTCACCGAATAGGCGGCGCCGAACGGCGGAATCGGCAGGCCGCGCTCCTCGAGGTAGCTCAGCTGCTCCGGCCGCTTGAAGGCGCGGTCGCGCACCGGCGCGATGATCTCGAGGTCCGGCGCGAGGGTGCGCAGCGCCACCTCGAACCGCACCTGGTCGTTGCCGGCGGCGGTGCAGCCGTGCGCCACCCGGTCCGTGCCCAGGGTGAGCGCCATCTGCGCGATGGTCTGCGCCTGCAGCACGCGCTCGGCGCCCACGCACAGCGGGTACAGGCCGCCGCGGCGCACGTTGCCCATGACCAGGAACTTGAGCACCTGCTCGAAATAGGCGCCGCGCGCATCGACCAGGCGGTGCTCGACGGCGCCGAGCCGCGCCGAGCGCTCGGCGAGCGAGCGGGCCGCGGCGGCGTCGATCCCGCCGGTGTCCACGGTCACCGTGATGACCGGCCGTTCGTAGATCTCCTTCAGCCAGGGCACCAGGAACGAGGTGTCCAGTCCGCCGGAAAAAGCCAGGAGTATGGGCTGGTCGGCCCGGGTGGGGTTCGCTGTCATGGTTTCAACGTCCGAAGAGGGCGCGCAGGCGCTCGCCGAGCTTGCGTTGCTCGCGGGCGCCCGCGGTCGCGATGAAGATGGTGTCGTCGCCGGAGATGGTGCCGACGATCTCCGGCCAGCGGGCCGAGTCGATCGCCACCGCCACGCTCTGCGCCGAGCCCACCGTGGTTTTCAGGATGGTGAGGTTGGTGCCCGCCGTCAGCCGGGCGTTGACGAACTGCTTCAGGGCCGAGAAATCGCTCTTCGGGGGCGGCGCCCCCTCGGGCAGCACGTACCGGTCGCCGAGCTTGGCGACGCCCAGCTCGCGCAGGTCCCGGCTGACGCTCGATTGCGTGGCGGCCACGCCGAGCTTGCGCAGCATCGCCACGAGTTCGGCCTGGCGCCCGACGCGCTGTTCGCGGATCAGCCGCGCGATGGCGGTGCGGCGCATCGGCGCCGCATCGGCGTGCTCGGCGCGCGGCGCGCGGGCGGCTCTTTGGATCTGGGGTTGCATAAAATGCCGCGCATATTGCATAAAAATGCAATCGCCGTCAATGCGAGATTTCCGCTACGCTAGCGCCCCCATGTTGCCTGCCATCGAAGTGCAAACCGCGGCTGCACCGAATGCCGCGGTGATCTGGCTGCACGGCCTCGGCGCCGACGGCCACGATTTCGAACCGATCGTGCCCGAGCTGGTGCGGCGCGGCGAGCGCGCCTGGCGCTTCGTCTTTCCGCACGCCCCGGTCCGGCCGGTCACCCTCAACGGCGGCATGCGCATGCGTGCCTGGTACGACGTCAAGTCCTTCGACCGCTCGGCCGCCGAGGACGAGGAGGGCTTTCGCGAGGCCCTGCAGCACGTGCGCGATCTGATCGCCCGCGAGGCGGCGCGCGGCATCCCGGCGAGCCGGATCGTGCTCGGCGGGTTCTCGCAGGGCGGCGCGGTCTCCCTGTACGCCCTGCCGCGACTCGCCGAGCGGATCGCGGGGGTGCTGGCGCTGTCGTGCTACCTGCCGCTCGCCGGCCGGCTCGCCGCCGAGCGGTTGGCGGCCAACGACGGCACCCCGATCTTCATGGCGCACGGCCGGGAGGATGCGGTGCTGCCCCTGGCGATGGGCGAGCAGTCGCGCGAGCAGCTGCAGCGGCAGGGCTACCCGGTCGAGTGGCACGAGTACCCGATGCCGCACAGCGTCTGCGGGGAGGAAGTGGCCGACATCCGCGCCTACCTGCTCGCGGCGCTGCCCTGAGGGCGCTGCCCCAAGGGCGCTGCCCCAAGGGCGTTGCCTCTATGGCGTTGCCTCGAGGGCGCCGCCCCGGCGTCACCGCTTGGCCGGGGCCGTCCTCGTCAGGGGCCGGCGCCGGCCGGCAGCAGCAGGTTCAGCAGCACGGCGACCACCAGCAGGGCCAGGAAGCCGATCAACTGCCCGATCACCCAGGTCGCGAGCGCCTTGCGCGGCGCCACGTTCTGGATCTCGCTGAAGCCCATGATCTGCAGCACGATGCTCCAGAGCAGCAGCAGGACGTAGGCGATGAACTGCATGCGGGCGAGCAGCAGCGGGAAGCTCTCGACCTCGGGGCCGGGGCTCTGCGCGAAGGTGGTCTCGCCGGCGATCACCGCGGTGAGCAGCCAGGGCGCGAGGGAGGCCGCCGCCGGCACGCCGCCGTAGGCGAGCACGTGGAACACGGCGTTGCGCAGCGGCGCATCGCCCGGCCGCCGGACGATCCGGGCGTAGATGGCGCCCATCAGGAACAGGCTCCCCAGGCCCGCGAGCGAGCCGAAGGTCAACGCCTTGAAGAGGATGGCCGGGACCGTGCTCACGAGCCCCGCGTTCTGCGCGCGGCTCAGCGCGAGCCAGCTGACCACACCCTGCAGGGCGGCCAGCGCGTAGTCCGCCGGGCCCACCGGACGGGACGCGAGCTCGCGAAAAACGCGCCTCGGGCGCAGCCAGACGTCGTGCAGAGGGCGTGTGGATTCGGGCGTCGACACGCGCGCAAGACTACGCAATCCGCGGGACCGACTCCAGCGCCACTCGTCAGATGACAGCGGACTTTTTCGGGGCTACTCTCAGGCACATCAGTGGCCGTACGACTGCGAGGAGAGGGATGACCATGGCGAAGAAGAGTAAGTCGAAGAAGCGAACCGCGGCGAAGCCCGCGCGTGCCGTCGCCAAGAAGAAGGCGCGCCCGATGAAGAAGAAGTCCGGCAAGCCGGCGAAGTCGGCCGCGAAGGCGAAGAAGGCGCCCGCACGGCGTGCGCTCAAGAAGACGGCCGCCAAGAAGCCGGCGGCCAAGAAGAAGGTCGCCAAGCGCAAGGTGGCCGCG
>JAJXZV010000424.1 GCA_021779875.1 Pseudomonadota bacterium | reverse complement strand
CTGCGACCGTTCCCCGGAAAGACGGATGCGCTCATCCTCGACCACGCCGGCGCGACGCTCATCCACGGTTACGCCGAGGACAACATCGAATGGGCCCTCGATACCGACCGGCGAGCGGTGAACCACTCGCAGGCGGCCCGCGGACGATCGGGGGCGACCACGCTCACGACATGCCCGGAATGCAGCGCCATCAGGAACGCCGGGGATGCGTGCCCGCGGTGTGGGTGGCAGCCCGCGAGGCGAGCCGCGCCGGTGGCCGTGGCGGACGGTGACCTCGTCGAGACACGGCGCGGAGGGGGTGCAGTGCCGCCGGCGCATTCGCCGGGCGCTAAGGAGGGGTTTTACCGGCAGCTGCTCTGGATCGCCCGCGAGAAGAACTACAAGGCGGGCTGGGCTGCGCAGAAGTTCCGGGAGAAGTTCCACCACTGGCCGGCAACGCGGTCCTGGGACCTGCCCGCCCCCGAGCCGCCCGAGGCGGCCACAAGAGCGTGGGTGCGGTCGCGCGCGATCGCCTTCGCGAAGTCGGCGGCCGGCCATCGCCGGCGAGGCTCACCATGACCGCCACCGTCGAGCGAGCGCGCGGCCGGTGGCGGGAGGTGCTGCTACAGCTCGGCGTCGGCCCGCGCTACCTGGTCAACAAGCACGGCCCCTGTCCCATGTGCGGCGGCCGGGACAGGTTCCGGTTCGACGACAAGGATGGGTCCGGGAGCTACTACTGCAACCAGTGCGGCGCCGGCTCCGGCATCATCTTGTTGCGCAAACTCAACGGCTGGGACCACGCCACCGCGTGCCGCGAGGTCGACAAGGTGATCGGCACCGGCGCGCCCATCACATCGCCCGCTGCTCCCCCGCGATCGGACCGGGCCGCGCGGCTGGCGAAGATCGAGCGACTTCTCAGCGAAGCAGACGAACCGTCTGTTGTTGATACATATTTGCGCCGTCGCGGATTGTCGGTTTCGTCGCCGGCGCTGCGCGGACATCCGGCGCTCCCCTTCTTCGGCGAAGACGGCAAGCTGGTCGGGCGATACCCCGCGGTAGTGGCGCCGATACACGGCCCTGATGGCTCCTTGCAGTCGATACAGCGCGTCTACGACGCCCCGGTCGACCCGCGGAAGAAGGTGGCGCCACCGGCCGACAGCATCACTGGCGCCGCCGTCCGCCTCCACGATCCAGGGTCCGTGATGGGTGTCGCCGAGGGCGTCGAGACTGCGTTGGCCGCTCACCAACTGCACGATGGGCTGCCCGTGTGGGCAGCGCTGTCCGCGCATGGGCTCGAGAGCTTCGTCCCCTCACCTGGCGTCCGGCTGCTCCACGTCTTCGGCGACCACGACCGCAGCTACACCGGCCAGCGCGCCGCCTACGCCCTCGCCCACCGGCTCACGCGGGCCGGCGTGGAGGTCCAGGTGCATATCCCGCCCGACACGGACACCGACTGGCTGGACATGCTCAACGAGAGCGCCGCCGCATGGTGAAGCGCCGCACCCAGCAGACCGAGCCGTTCGTGATGCTACCGCGCAGCCTGCTGGAAAGCCCCGCCTGGCGCGGGCTCGGCATCAACGCGCGGCGCCTCCTGGATTTCCTCATGCTGGAGCACATCAAGCATGGCGGCAGAGAGAACGGGCACCTCACCGCGCCACGCGAGCAGCTCGAGGCTGCCGGCGTCGGCTGGCGGCTCATCACCGGGGCCATCGCAGAGCTTCAACATGCCGGCCTTGTGGATGTTGCTCGAGGTCGCGGGCGGGCGCCATCCCGCTACTCGCTGACCTGGCTCCCGCTCGCCGGCGGCTTCGAGCCGACGAACCGCTGGCGTCTCATAGCGGCGGGGCCTGCCCCCTCGGACGGCGGTGAGATTGGCGATTCCGGTTTTGTAGCTGTTCACGAAGGTGAACATCAGATGTTCACGAAGGTGAACAACAAGGCCCGTAGGTGTTCACCATGGTGAACAACAAGCGGTTTTGTAGGTGTTCACTATGGTGAACACCCTTCTAGATAAAGATCTTACCAGGGGCGAAAACATACGGGGCTGCGCGGCCGGTCGATCGCGCGCCGGTTCCCCACCCTCGCGCCTGGCACGGCCGGACGACCACGCGCCGGGCAGGGCTGCTGCACCTGGTAAGCCTTGTTCGGCGATCGGCGACCAGGCACTACCGCAGGTCTCGACGACGC
The DNA here is from genome assembly GCA_021779875.1 of Pseudomonadota bacterium. Taxonomy (GTDB): domain Bacteria; phylum Pseudomonadota; class Gammaproteobacteria; order Steroidobacterales; family Steroidobacteraceae; genus Bog-1198. The sequence continues at coordinate 1,884 of JAJXZV010000424.1, read as the reverse complement.
GCACCGACGCGCACTGCCCGCGCACCGGCCGCGTACCGCCGCGTACCGTCGGCACGGTGCGCATCGGCCACGCGCCGCCCGGTCACCTTCCCGCTGGCAAGCCTGCCCGTCCGACCGTCACCCAGGCTCGACGCGCGGGCGGACCGTGGCGGGGGTGGTCGCTTGATCGTTCCGGGAGGGTAAGGGGTCTGAAAATAGGGGTCCTGGCCGGCGTAGACCGCCGCGTAGGCAAATTTCCCTACTTGCGAAATTGGAAAACTCGACTCGAAAAACGTGGGGGGGTATCGGCATGAGCCCGCAGCGTCCGGTGCGGCTTCGTCCGCCGCGTCACCTTTCGCGCGATGCGCGCCGCGTCTGGATCACCACCGTCGAGGAACTGGCGCGGGCGCACACGTTGACGGAGGCCACGCTGCCGGCGATCGAGCGCTACAGCGCGGCCGTGGCACGATGGCGCGAGGCGCAACGGCAGATCAGTGCCAGCGGCGTGATCGTCGAGGCTTCGAGATCGCGTGTCCCGCAGATCAGCGCCTGGCACTCCGTCGCGAGGCAAGCATCGGCCGAGGCAGCGAAGATCGAGCGAGAGCTGGGCCTATTGCCGGCCAGACGCGCCAACGTGGCTGAGACGCCGCGGTCGTTGCGGGCGGACGGCTCGAGGCGACCGCCCGGACCATGGGACACCGCCGACGTCGCGGACGGCGACGAATGACGGCCGAGCGTCCCGCCACCGCCCGCGACGTCGACAGGCTGAACCGCGTGCTCTCGGCACTGGCGCCCCTTCCCCCCGAGGATCGCGCTTGGGCCATCGACCGGCTGGCCCCCGCGTGGTGGCTGCGCCAGCGCGAGGCGGCGGTCCGCGACGGCCTTCTGTTGGTGGCCCTCGGCCGTTTCGAGGGCGCACGGTTCACCCGCGCGACGGCATTGGCAACCGCGCTCGCCCGCCGCGCGGCCGTCCGGGCTCGACGCCCTGGGCCGCCGGGATCGCTCGCATGGCTGCTCGACCGCATCCTGGACTTCGGCCCCGCGCCGGGCGCCTGGACCATAAACGGGGTCGCGGCCGGGAACGCGGGCATGGGCGCCGATCTTGGAAAAATCTCCTCCGGCGCTTCCAAGCCACCCAGTGCACGGTCCGCATCATGCACATCGACGAGCTGATCGCCCTCGCAGGGCGGCGCGACACACCGGCCCCGGCGGAGCTCCCCGCCGAAATCGCAACGGTCCTGGCGGCGCTCGCTGAGTGCGACGCGGCCCACGACGAGGCACAAGCGGCGATCGCGGCCGCGGAGCAGGCACGGCGCACGCTGCTCTTGGACACCAGCTCGACCGGGGTCACGAAACTGATCGCCGCGAACGAGCGCCTGGCCGGCCTGCGGCTCCAGCTCGAGCGCCTGGCCGCCCTGGAGCCGCAGCTGGTTGCGCGCCTCCGGCACCTCGAGGCCGCACAGAAGGAGGCGGCCGTCGAGCGCCTCGTCGAAACGTACCGGTCTGCCATCGCCGCCTTCGCGGCCGCGATGCGCGGTGCGCTGGCCGCGCGAGCCAACTTGGTCCGGATCCGAGGGGTTGCCGTCCAGTCGGGCATGGAGCGGCTGCTGGGCGTCATGGATTTGCCCAGCGAGCAGTTTCCGTTGAACGGCGAGGCGCTCGCAACATTCCTCGCCGGCGCCACCTCTCAGCTGGCACACGCCATCGCACGCCCCCGCCCTCCGGAGCTGCACACCGTGCGGTTCCTCGAGCTGCATCCCCCCTACCGGACAAACGAGTGCGCGGGCTTCGAGGCCGCAATCGCCTGGCGCCTCGTTGACAGCGGGGTGGCGGTTTTCGCTGACCCCAAGAGGCGCCCGTTGCGGCCAGCGGTAAAGGCGGAGGGCTGAACCATGGCACGGCTCC
>JAJXZV010000296.1 GCA_021779875.1 Pseudomonadota bacterium | reverse complement strand
GAACCGCCGGCCCGTCCGGCGGCCGCGGCGGCGCCGCTCGAGATCGGCCCGGGCCAGTGGGCCGCCGTGGTGGACGCCGCGGGCCTGACCGGCATGGTCCGCCAGTTCGCCCTCAACTGCGTGCCCGACTCGTTCGTGAACGACGTGCTCAAGCTCAAGGTGGACCCGGCGGTCGCGGAGCGGCGCACCCGGGTGATGGAGGAGAAGCTGCAGCAGGGCGTGTCGAAATACGCCGGCCGCGAGGTGCGCGTCCTGTACGACACCACGCAGTCCGCGCCGGACACGCCGGCGCGCCAGCGGGCGCTCGAGGAACAGGACCGGCAGGTGCGGGCGGGCGCGGCCTTCGAGGCCGATCCGGCCGTGAAGGGACTGCGCGAACGGTTCGGCGCGGAAGTGGAGGCGGGCTCGGTCAAGCCCGCGCAATAGAGGATTCTAGGAGCAGCCAGATGATCAAAGGCGGATTGGGCAATCTGATGCGTCAGGCGCAGCAGATGCAGGAGAACATGCAGAAGGCGCAGGCGGAGCTGGGCGATCTGGAGGTCACCGGGGAGGCGGGCGCCGGCCTGGTCAAGGTCGTGATGAACGGCCGGCACGAGACCAAGCGGGTGAGCATCGAACCGAAGATCATGGGCGAGGATCGGGAGATGCTCGAGGACCTGGTGGCCGCGGCGGTGAACGACGCGGCGCGCAAGATCGCGGCCCGCAGCCAGGAGAAATACTCCGGGCTCATGTCCGGATTGAATCTGCCGCCGGGCATGAAGCTGCCGTTCTGAGGGCGGCGGACCGCTCATGAAATACACGCCGAAGCTCGCGCGCCTGATCGACTCGCTGCGCTGCCTGCCCGGAGTCGGACCCAAGTCGGCGCAGCGCATGGCCTTTCACCTGCTCGAGCGCGATCGCGCCGGCGGCCGCGCATTGAGCCAGGCGCTCGCGGAGGCGATCGCCGACGTCGGCCACTGTTCGCGCTGTCGCATGCTCACGGAGGCGGGGCTGTGCCCGATCTGCGCGTCGAACCAGCGCGAGGTGGCCCAGCTCTGCGTCGTCGAGTCGCCCGCCGACGTGGTCGCCATCGAGCAATCCGGCGGCTTTCGCGGCCGCTACTTCGTGCTCATGGGTCACCTGTCGCCGCTCGACGGCATCGGGCCCGCGGAGCTCGGGCTCGACGAGTTCGAGCGCCTGCTCGGCGAGGGCGAGGTGCGCGAGGTGATCCTCGCCACGAATCCCACCGTGGAGGGCGAGGCGACCGCGCACTATCTCGGCGAGCTGGCGCTGCGCCTCGGGCTCAAGGCATCGCGGATCGCGCACGGCGTGCCGGTGGGCGGGGAGCTCGAATACGTGGACGGGGGCACGCTGGCGCACGCCCTCGCGGGCCGCACCAGCGTCTCCTAGCCCGGCTCGGCCAGCCGCTCGTACAGGCGCAGCAGGCGCCGGTAGCTCTCGTAGCGGCGCGGCGAGATCCCGCCGGCGGCCACCGCGGCGCGCACCGCGCAGCCGGGCTCCTCGAAATGCCGGCAGTCGTTGAAGCGGCAGCGAGCGGCGAGCGCGTCGATCTCCGGGAAGCCGTGCTCGGCGGCGCGCGTCATGGTCGCGGGCGGCGCGAAATCGCGCACGCCCGGCGCGTCGACCAGCGCGCTGGCCTCGTCGAGCGCGTACCGGCGGGCCGTGGTGGTGGTGTGGCGCCCCTCCTCGTCGCGGGTCAATTCCGCCGTCTGAGCCCGCGCATGCGGCACCAGGGCGTTCACGAGGGAGGACTTGCCGACGCCGGATTGGCCCACCAGCAGCGTGGCGCCGCCCGCGAGCGCGGCGCGCAGCGCCTGAAGGCCGTCGCCGGATCGAGCGGCCACCTCGAGGCAGGGCAGGGACAGGCGCCGGTAGTTGTCGATCTCGGCGGCGAGCGGCTGTCCGCCGAGATCGGTCTTGTTGATCACCAGCATGGCCGGAATGCGCGCCAGACGCGCGCCCGCCCAGTACCGGTCGACCAGGTACCAGTCGGGGGCGGGCTCGGGCGCGACCACGATGGCCACGCGGTCGAGGTTGGCGGCCACCGGCTCGGGCCGGCCGCGCGCGTCGATGCGCTCGATGAGATTGCGGCGCGGCTGCACGGACTCGACGGTGCCCGTCTCGGCCGAGAGGTCGGCGCTGAAGGTCACCCGGTCGCCGCAGACGGGGCGCTGCTTGCGGCCCTTCAGCGCGCAATGCCAGGCGCGCGCGTCGTCCTGCACCAGCACCCCGCGCCCGTAATTGGCGAGCACCGTGCCTTGGCGCGTGTCATTCACGGCGCGCGCTCTGCTAACATCGTGTTTTCATCGAGATCAGCGGACAGCGTGAAATCCCCCGAGAACCTCATCTGGATCGATCTGGAGATGACCGGCCTGGTGCCGGAATCCGATCAGATCATCGAAATCGCCACCATCGTAACCGACAAGGATCTGAACGTGCTCGCCGAGGGGCCGGTGATCGCCGTGCGCCAGAGCGAGGCCGTCATGTCCGCCATGGACGAGTGGAACCGCACCCAGCACGGGCGCTCCGGATTGGTCGCGCGGGTGCTCGCGAGCGAGTTCGACACGGCGGCGGCCGAGCAGGCCACGCTCGGGTTCCTCGCCCAATGGACCGAGCCGCGCCGCTCGCCGATGTGCGGCAACAGCATCTGCCAGGATCGCCGTTTCCTCGCGCGGTTGATGCCCTCGCTCGAGCGGCATTTCCACTACCGCAATCTCGACGTCAGCACGCTCAAGGAACTCGCGCAGCGATGGGCGCCGCAGGTGGCCCAGGGGCTGCAGAAGCGCTCGACCCACCTGGCGCTCGACGACGTGCGCGAGTCGATCGACGAACTTCGCTACTACCGCCAGAATTTCCTGCGCATCGGCTGACCGGCGCCTTCAGGCGCGCCGCTCGCCGGCGAGGAACATCCAGGTCTCGACCACGGTATCGGGATTGAGCGACAGGCTCTCGATGCCCTGTGCGACCAGCCAGCGCGCGAGCTCGGGGTGGTCCGAGGGGCCCTGGCCGCAGATGCCGACGTACTTGCCCTGCGCGCGGCAGGCCTTGATGGCCATGGCCATCAGCGCCTTGACGGCATCGTCCCGCTCGTCGAAGGACTTGGCGACCACGCCCGAATCGCGGTCGAGTCCCAGGGTCAGCTGGGTCAGGTCGTTCGAGCCGATCGACATGCCGTCGAAATACTCGAGGTAGCGATCGGCGAGCAGGGCGTTGGTCGGCAGCTCGCACATCATGATGTGCTTCAGGCCGTTCTCGCCGCGCTTCAACCCGTTCTCGGCGAGCAGCCCGGTCACCGCGCGGGCCTCCTCGAGCGTGCGCACGAACGGCACCATGATCTGCACGTTGGTCAGCCCCATCTCCTCGCGCACGCGCTTCAGCGCGCGGCACTCCAGCTCGAAGCACGGACGGAAGGCCGCGTCGATGTAGCGCGACGCGCCCCGGAATCCGAGCATCGGATTCTCCTCGTGCGGCTCGTACTGGCGCCCGCCGATGAGGTTGGCGTATTCGTTCGACTTGAAGTCCGAGAGGCGCACGATGACCATCTCCGGGGCGAACGCCGCGCCGATCTGCGCGATGCCCTCGGCGAGCTTGTCCACGAAGAACGTGACCGGATCCGGATAGCCCGCGATCTGCTTCGCGATCGTGTCCCTGATCTCGGCGCTCTGCTTGGCGAACTCCAGCAGGGCGCGCGGGTGCACGCCGATCATGCGGTTGATGATGAATTCCAGCCGGGCGAGCCCCACTCCATTGTTGGGGATCGCGGCGAAGTCGAAGGCCCTGTCCGGATTGCCCACGTTCATCGTGAGCTTGACGGGGATCTCGGGCAGGGAGTCGAGCTCGATGCTGCGCTGATCGTACTCGAGCATGCCGTCGTAGACCTGCCCGACGTCCCCCTCGGCGCAGGACACCGTCACCGGTTGGTCCTCGCGGATCGCGGAGGTCGCGTTCCCGCAGCCGACCACCGCCGGTATGCCGAGCTCGCGGGCGATGATCGCCGCGTGGCAGGTGCGGCCGCCGCGATTGGTGACGATGGCGCTGGCACGCTTCATCACCG
>JAJXZV010000417.1 GCA_021779875.1 Pseudomonadota bacterium | reverse complement strand
AGCTCGCGCTCCCGGAAGATCGGCATCAGCGGGTTGGTGACGGCGCCGATGCGCAGGCAGGCGAGATGCAGGGCGCCGAACTGCCACCAGTTCGGAAGCTGGTACGACACCACGTCGCCGCGCTCGACGCCGAGCCGCATCAGCCCGGCTGCGATCCGCTCCGCTCGGTCGGCCAAGTCGCGATAGGTGAGCGTGGTGCGTTCGCCGGTCGCGCTGTTGAGCGCCACCATCGCCTGCCGCTCGGGATGTGCCGCGACCGCCTCGTCCAGGTAATCGGTCAGCAGCCGGTCGTGCCACAGCCCGGCCTCCCGCATCGCATGGACGCGGGCGTCCGGCAGGATCGGGTCGAGATGCATCAAGGCCTCCGTCTGTTGTTGTTCTGGCGCGCGTCGCGCACCAGCGGCGATGCGGCCGGCCGGCCCGGTTCGGCGGGCGGTCGATTGGCAGTTGAGCAACCGAACCCGCCGCTGCGGGGTTCCGCCAGGACCCGGCCGGTTCGCGGCGCGGGACGAGCGGCGGGCATCGGCCTCGCACACGGGAGAGAACCATGACCGAGGAGATTGACCCCGCCGGGCGGGTGGCGATCGTGACCGGGGCCGCGCGCGGCCTCGGTCACGCGATGGCGGAGGGGCTGGCCCGCGCCGGCTGCCGCGTGGTGGCGACCACCGCCCGCAGCGCCGGCGATCTCGACGCGCTCGCGGCTAGGCTGCCGGGCATGATCGTGCCGATGATGGCTGACGTGACGGACGAGGATGCATGCCGCCGCGCCGTGGAGCGGGCACGCGCGACGTTCGGCCGGCTCGACATCCTGGTCAACAATGCGGGGCTGGGAATGCGAACGATCGCCCCCCGCTTCCTGGTCGAGCCCAGCCGTTTCTGGGAGACGGACCCCGAGGCGTGGCAGCGACTGATCGACACCAACGTCAATGGCCCGTACCTGATGGCGCGCGCCGCCGTCCCGGCGATGCTGGCGGCCGGGTGGGGCCGCGTCGTCAACATCTCGATGAACTACGCCACGATGCGGCGCGCCGGCTTCTCGCCTTACGGGCCATCGAAGGCGGCGCTGGAATCCGAGACGGTGATCTGGGCCCAGGACCTCGCCGGCACCGGCATTACCGTCAACGCGCTTCTGCCCGGTGGGGCCACGCGCACCGGCATGATCCCCGACGGGATGCCCGAGGCGCTCGTCAGCACGCTCCTCGACCCGGCCATCGTGGTGCCCCCGCTGCTCTATCTCGCCTCGGCGCGCTCGGACGGCGTGACCGGGCGCCGCTTCGACGCTAGGGCGTGGCGGGGAGAGAAGGCAGGCCCGGACGCGCCGCCGGCTTCCGGCGAGGCGGGCTGGCCGGAGGCACGCGAAGGCGGCTGAGAACACCGGGCCGCTCAGGCCCCCACCTTCGCGACGGCGGGCGCGTCGTCATAGAGCGCGCGGAAGCGGTCGCGCAGCATGTGTTTCTGGATCTTACCGGTCGCCGTCATTGGCAGCGACTCCAGGATGCGCACAGCCTTCGGCACCTCGAACCCGGCGAGGTGTTCGCGGCAATACGCGATCAGCCCGGCCTCATCTGCCGTGGCGTCGGGCTTGAGGACCACGAAGGCCGTCACCGCCTCGGTCCAGTGCGCATGCGGCAGCCCGACCGTGGCCGCGTTGGCCACCGCCGGGTGGCGCAGCAGCACCGCCTCCACTTTCACCGACGGCACATTCTCGCCGCCGGTCTTGATCATGTCCTTCTTGCGGTCCCGGAACAGCAGCAGCCCCTTGTCCCACATGCCGAGGTCGCCGGTGTGGTGCCAGCCATGCGCGCGTGCCTCCGCGGTCGCGGCGGGGTTTTTGTAGTAGCCCTCCATCACGTTCGGGCCGCGATGGACGATTTCGCCGACCTCGCCCTCCCCGAGCAGGCGGCCCTGGTCGTCCATCACCGCCGTGTCGTTCAGGATCGAGGTCACGCCCCAATACGCGCCGAACCGGCGAAGCTGCTCCTCCGGGCGGAACAGCACGGTCAGCGGGTACATCTCCGTCTGGCCGGAGGCGAGCATGAATTGCGGGCAGAAACTGTCGATCAGCCGGCGCAGCAGCGATTCCGGCATCGGCGCCATGGCGTAGAGACAGAGCCGCAGGCTCGACGTGTCGTAGCGCGCCCGGGCGGGATGCTCCAGCATCGCCTGGTACATCAGCGGCAGCGCGAATGTGAAGGTGATGCGCTCGCGGTCGATCGCCGCCAGCATCCGTTCCGCTTCGAACCCGGTGTACAGCACCGTCGTCGCGCCGGCGGCGAGATAGGTGCAGAGGAACGTGTGCTGGGCGCAATGGAACAGCGGCAGCACCGCGTTGGCGACGTCCTCCCGGCGGATGCCGAGCTCGATGGCGTTGGCGAAGGCCGCCATCACCACGGCGAGATGGCTCTGCATCACGCCCTTCGGGCGGCCGGTCGTGCCGCTGGTGTACATGATCTGCGCGATGTCGCGGTCGTGGATCGTCACCTCGGGCTCGCTCGCCGGCTGGGCGGCCACGGGGACGTCGAACAGCGTGAAGCCCTGCGGGGCGTCGCTGCCGGGACCGCCGATCACCAGTCCGCGCCCCGGCCGGCCGGACAGCAGCGCCCGCAGTTCCGGGCGCGCGAGCAGGGCGGCGTCCACCACGGCGTAGCGCGTCTCGGCGTGCTCGATGATGTAGCGCACGTCGTCCGGCGCGAGCGCGATGTTGATCGGCACCCACACGAGACCCGCGCGATGAATGCCGAACATCGTGACCACGAAATCGGGCGAGTTGGCACAGAGCGTCGCCACGCGGTCGCCGGGAGACAGGCCGGCCGCCAGCAGCGCCCGCGCGCACTGGCTGACCCGGGCGTCGATCTCGCCGTAGCTCAGCCGCTCGTCGCCGAAGACGAGCATCGTCTTGCCCGGGTCGCGGGCGGCGGCGCGGCGCAGGAAGTCGCCGATCGCCACGCGCGCGATCGCGCCGGGCGGCGGCACGTCAAGCCTTACGGAAGTCGCTGTCGTCATCGGACCTACCCTGCCCTCGGTGGCGCAACCGCCCCGCAAGCGTGCGCGCGGACGGTCCGCGCGCCCAGTCTCGCCAATTTCATCCGTCTCCACAACAACGCCAGGAAAACCGGGCCAGATCTGCCCCCGGGGGCAGGTCTGGCCCGCCCCGGCTCAGATCGGGCAGTCGGTGCGGAAACGAGGCTTGCGCTTCTCGCGGTGCGAGGCGACTCCCTCGCGCACGTCCTCGCCCATGAAGCCAAGCATCTCGAGCGCGGTCGAGGCGTCAAAGGTCGGCCCGGCCATGCGCAACCAGTTGTTGAGCGCGTATTTGGTCCAGCGGATCGCGCTCTGCGATCCGGTGGCGAGCTCGGTCGCGACCTGCAGCGAGATCTGCGCGAGCTCGCTGTCCTCGACGCACATCGAGACGAGGCCGATCCGCTCCGCCTCCTCGCCGGTCACCGCCCGGCCGGTCAGCAGGTAGTATTTCGCCTTGGCCATGCCACAGAGCAGCGGCCAGATGATCGCCGCCACGTCCCCCGCCGCAACGCCGAGGCGCGGATGGCCGTCCACGATGCGCGCCGCCTTGCCGGCGATCGAGACGTCGGCGAGGATGCCGACCACCAGGCCGGCGCCGGCCGCCGGGCCGTTGATCGCCGAGACGATCGGCTTGTTGCAGTTGATGATGTTGTAGACGAGGTCCTTCGCCTCCTTCCACGTCCGCATCAGCGCGTGCTGGTCGCCCATCATCCGCTCGATCATGCCGAAGTCGCCGCCGGCCGAGAACGCCTTGCCGGCGCCGGTCACCAGCACGGCGTTGATGTCGGGATCGCGGTCGATGTCGCGCCAGATGTCGGTCATCTCGGTGTGGGTCTGCTCGTCCACCGAGTTGAAAGTCTGCGGCCGGTTGAACGTGATACGCAGGATGCGCTCGGCGGGATAGTCCAGTTGCAGCTTCTTGTAGCTGTCGTAGCGCCCTGTCATGTCGGGATCCCTTCGGTCGTTGAGGCTGGGGCGGCGAACGCGGCGTCGGCCACCTGTGCCGAGCGCCGCGTGGCAAGCTCGCCGAGAAGCGGATAG
>JAJXZV010000069.1 GCA_021779875.1 Pseudomonadota bacterium | reverse complement strand
GGGATCACCTGCAGCCCGAAGCGCGGCAGCTCCAGGGTGCGGATGATCTCCGGCCGCAGCAGGCTGCACACGTAGGAGCAGTTCGAGTAGGTGAACTCTCCGTACAGGCGTCTGCTCACCGCGGCGCCGCCGAGGTGGGGGTTCTTCTCGAGCACCAGCACCCGCAGACCCGAGCGCGCGAGATAGCACCCCGCCACCAGGCCGTTGTGACCGGCGCCGACGACGATGGCGTCGAATCGCGCCGCGCCTTCGGCCGCGCCGCTCAAGCGCGCGCTTCGCGCGCCGACCCGCCGTTCGCCAGCGTCGCGTCCACGGCGATCTCGAAGGCGCGCAGCGTGTCCGCGAGGCAGCCGTCGTCGTGGGCCGCGCACACGAACCAGGGCTCGCGCGAATCCGGCTCGCACAGCACGCCCTCATCGTGCAGCACGCGCGCCATGGCGTCGTAGAAGGAATAGTCGCTGCCCTTCCAGTGCCGGTAGTTGCGGGGCGGCTCGCTCGAGAAGTACAGGCCGCTCATGGACGGATGCCCGACGAAGCTGTGGGCGATCCCGCGCGACTGCAGGATGGCGCGCATCCCCTCGCGCATGCGGGCGCCGTACGCCCAGATCCGCTCGAGCGCGTCGGTCTCGTCCAGGATCTCCAGCGTCTTGGCCGCCGCCGCCAGCGACACGGCGTGCGCCGTGTACGTGCCGCCGTGCGCGACGCCGCGGCCGATCTTGCGCATGATGTGCTCGCGGCCCGCGAGCACCGAGATCGGGTATCCGTTGGCCACCGCCTTCGCGAAGGTGCACAGGTCGGCCTGCACGCCGTACAGCTCCTGCACGCCGCCGCGCGCCACGCGAAAGCCGGTCTTGACCTCGTCGATCAGCAGGACCACGCCGTACCGATCGCACAACGCCCGCGCCGCGCGCAGATACTCCGGCTCGGCGGCGATCCCGAGACAGTTGCCCATGATCGGCTCGATCAACAGGCAGGCGATTCGATCCCCGTGCCGCTTGAACACGTCCTCGAGCTGATCTGCGTCGTTGGCCTGCACGAAGTGCGCGAAGCTGCGCGTGCTGATCGGCACTCCTTCGCTGTAGGGCCGCACTTCCGGGTCGCCCACCTGCGACCACTTGTCCATGGGGGTGAACCACATGGCGGCGTCGAACAGTCCGTGGTAGCCGCCCTCGAGAATGACGTAGTCGTCCCTGCCCGTGTAGGCGCGCGCCAGGCGCAAACCCGCCATGACGGCCTCGGTTCCCGAGTTGGAGAAGCGCACCAGTTCGGCCGCCGGAACCATCTTCGCGATGCGCTCGGCCACCTCCAGCTCCCGCTCCGTGGAGAGCGCGAACACGCCCCCGACCTCCATGCCGCGGCGCGCCGCCTCATCCACGCGCGGATCGGCGAATCCCAGGATCGCCGGGCCGTAGCCCAGGCGATAGTCGACGTACACGTTGTCGTCCAGATCGACGATCCGCGCGCCGCGCCCCCGCTTCACGTAGATCGTGCGCCCCTCGCCCCAGTAGCGGAAGTTCGAGGCGACGCCGAGCGGCAGGCGCCGCAGGGCGCGCTGGAAGTGTGCATTGCTCTTGGTGAGATTCCGGGACATGGCGCTTCTCCTCGAACTGGCCGCGACGCTAGCACCGCGGAAAGTGCTCGTCCAGCGTTTTTATATACCCATATAGCTGTTCTGCACGGCACACAATCGTCCCATGAGCGGCCGCGCATGCTGGCTTTCACGCCACTATCGCCTCCGTGCACACCGGATGACCCGTCTTGCAAGGCAAGCTATCGAGGAGTAGGTTATATGTTCATATAACATTCAGGGAGAGGCCGATGAACCACTCGCCCGAAACCTGCCCCGACACGCGGGAGGCGATGGCCGCGCGCGCGCTGCCCGCCTGGGTGTACTCCCACCCCTCGCTCGAGCGGCTGGAGATCGAGCGCATCCTGGCCCCCTCGTGGCAGATCGTCTGCCACGTCAACTCCCTGCCCCGCGCCGGCGATTACACGGTGTTCGATCTGGGCGGCGAGAGCGTGCTCGTGCTCCGCGACCGCGATGGCGAGCTGCACGCCTTTCACAACGTTTGCCGGCACCGGGGCGCGCGCCTGCTCGACGGCAGCGGGCGCTGCCCGGGTCAGATCACCTGTCCGTATCACGGCTGGACCTACCGGCACGACGGCGGGCTGGTCGGGGTGCCGATGCGCGCCACCTTCGCCGATCTCGACCTGGCGGCGCACGGGCTGCGCCCGGTCCGCCTCGACGTGTCGTTCGGATTCATCTTCGTCTGTCTCGCCGACGATCCGCCGCCCGTGGCCGCCACCTGGGGCCCCCTGGCCGCCGAGCTGATCCCGTACCGGTTCGAGGAGATGGTGCCGCTCGGGCCGATCACGTACGAGGAGTGGCCGGTCGACTGGAAGCTCGCGATGGACAATTACCTCGAGTCCTACCACGTGCCGATCGGGCATCCGGGCCTCTATCGCATGTTCACGCCGGACTACGACGACCAGGCGTGGGTTCCCGGCATCGCCCGAGGGTTGAGCTGGCTCAAGGAGGCCGAGTCCCCCAAATGGTCCGAGCGCCTCTATCAGCGGCACGTCGGCCGCATCGCCACCGAACTGCCCGAGGAGCTGCGCCGCTGCTGGCGCTTCTACAGCGTCCTGCCCAATCTGGGGATAGACGTCTTTCCCGAACAGATGGACTTCTTCCAGGTGCTGCCGGCCGGGCCCGGAAGGTGCCGGATCCGCTCGGGCCTCTTCGGGCTGCCGGACGCCCGGCCCGAGATGCGCACCCTGCGCTATCTGGGGTCGCGCATCAATTCGCAGGTCAATGCCGAGGATCGCCGGCTGTGCACGCGCGTGCAACGCGGCCTCTCGTCGGCCAGCTACCAACCCGGGCCGCTGTCGGCCACGGAGCGCCACATGTTCGAATTCCACGAGTTGCTGCGCGCACGGATTCCCGAGTTCCACCTCGCCGACGCACCCCGCCAGTTCGCACGGACGGTAACCTGAGATGCCCACGAAACAACGCGCATCGCGCCGCCACGCCGGCCCGGCGCTCGCCTTCGGCGCCGTGACCCTGCTCGCAGGCGCGCCCGATCCGGCCGGCGCGGACACCCCCGCGAGCGGCCCCCCGAGCTCCGCGCTCCAGGAGATCGTGGTCACCGCCACGCGCCGGGAGGAAGACATCAGCAAGGTGCCGATCAGCATCACCGCCATGACGCAGGACGCGCTCGATCAACGGGGCATCCGGGACTTCAGCGACGTCGTGCGCTTCACGCCGGGCGTTTCGATCGACTCGTCGGGCACGAACGCGATCTCGATCCGCGGCATCTCCTCGTCCGGCGGCGCCGGCACCACCGGCATCTACATCGACGACACGCCGATCCAGATGCGCGCGCTGGGCTTCAATCCGGACGACACGCTGCCCAAGACCTTCGACATGGAGCGCGTCGAGGTGCTGCGGGGACCGCAGGGCACCCTGTTCGGGGCCGGGTCCGAGGGCGGCACCGTGCGCTACATCATGGCCCAGCCCAGCGTGACCACCGATTCGACCTACGTGCGCGCGGAGAGCTCCTACACGCAATACGGCACGCCCAGCTACGAGGCCGGCATCGCCCACGGCGGACCCATCGTCGACGACGTGCTGGGCTTCCGGGCGAGCGTCTGGTATCGCCACGACGGCGGCTGGATCAATCGCGTCGACCCGACCACCGGCGCCGTCACCGAGCCGAACGCGAACTACGCGGACACGGCGGCGGTGCGCCTCGCGTTCCTGTACCAGCCGAACGACGCGGTCAAGATCACGCCGAGCGTGATGTACCAGAACAAGCGGCAGAACGATCTCGGCACCTACTGGCCCGCGTACTCGAACCCCGCCGCCGGCCGGTTCGACAACGCGACCCCGGAGCGCATTCCCATTCCGGACGAGTACTATCTGCCGGCCTTGAAGATCCAGGTGCAGTTCGCGCACGCCGAGCTGATCTCGAACACCTCGTATTATTCCCGCAACGAGCAGGACTCCTACCAAGGCACGGCCTACGATCTGGCCTATTTCCAGAGTCAGAGCTGGCTCGGGGTGAACGCGAGCGCGACACCGGCCTGCGGCCCCGCATCGACCACGTCGGTCCCTCCCTGCTCCTGGTACCCGCTGGTCGACGCGAACGGCATTCACCTGCCCGCCGGCTTCCAGAACTACCAGACGCCCAATACGATGACCAACCAGCAGCGCACCTGGACCCAGGAGGTGCGCCTGCAATCGACCGGCGACCAATCGCTCAAATGGACCGTGGGCGCCTTCTGGTCGCTCGCCCGCGAGGTCAGCGTCGAGCAGCTGTACGATTCGCGGATCGTGCCGTTCTGGACCGCCCTGTTCGGCAGCAGTCCGTTCGATTTCCCGACCTTCCAGAACGCCAACGGCAATGCGAACTACTACTGCAACGGCGTCGGCACGCCGGGAACCGGCGTGCCCAACTGCGACATCTACTACAACAACAACGTCAGCCACGACCGACAGCTCGCGGGATTCGGCGAGCTCACCTACGACCTGACGGATCGGTGGAAGCTCACGGCCGGCGGCCGGTTCGCCGACATGCGTTTCGATCTGGCCAACTACGCGAACGGCCTCGAGAACAGCGGCGCGAGCAACTTCAGCGGCAGCTATCACCAGAACGCGTTCACGCCCAAGCTCGGCGCCTCCTTCCAGGCCGATCCGAACGACCTGTATTACTTCACCTATGCGAAGGGCTTTCGTCCAGGCGGCGTGAATGCGCCGCTGCCGGCCGGGCCGTGCGGCGCCACGCCGTCCAACTACGACTCGGACTCGACGCAGAGCTTCGAGCTCGGCGCCAAGAACAATTTCGCCGACCGCCTGAAGCTCGCGACGAGCGTGTACTACATCAAGTGGAACAACATCCAGCAGAGCGTCTACGATCCCGGCCCGACGGGCGGCTGCGGCTACCAATACACCGACAACCTGGGCACTGCCGTGGCCAAGGGATTCGACCTGCAGGCCGATGCCGTGCTGTTCGCGGGTCTCACCTTCGAGGCCTCGGTCGGCTACACGGACGCGCGCTACACCCGCGGCTCGCCGGCGGCGAGCGCCGGCGACGCGATCTCCGGGGAGGCGGCCATCAACTACAGCCCGGGCACCAACCCGCCCTGGAACATCGCCTTGGGCCCCCAATACAGTTTTCAGCTGGCCGGGCACGAGGCTTTCATGCGCCTCGACTGGGAGTACACCAGCCGCAATCCGTGGATGGCGGCGGTTCAGGATCCGAACAACGTCAACCAGTACAACCCGTACTCGTTCACGTTGCCCGCCACGAGCTTCACGTCGCTGCGCGCCGGCATCAAGCTGGGGCCATGGCAGGTCGCGGGATTCGTCGACAACCTGTTCGATTCCCACACAATCCTGAACTACGCGTTGATCCAGAACGACTACAACAATCCGTCCGGGCTGATCCCGCCGCAGCAGAACAACTTCACGTTCCGGCCGCGCACCATCGGCATGACGGTGACCATGCGCGAGTGAGCCGAGGCGCCCGCCTAGCCGAGATGAATCCAGGCCGACTTGGTCTGCGTGTAGGACAGCAGGCTCTCCAGGCACTTGTCGCGGCCCTGGCCCGACTGCTTGTAGCCGCCGAACGGCTGCGTCATGTCCCCGTGGTCGAAGCAGTTGACCCAGATCACCCCCGCTTCCAGGTCCCGCACGGTCTTCAGCGCGACGTTGAGGTCGCGGGTCCAAACCGAGGCCGCCAGCCCAAACTTGGAGTCGTTCGCGACCTTGAGGGCCTCGCCGATGCCGTCCACCTCGACGGCGGCCGCCACCGGCCCGAAGATCTCCTCCTGTGCGATGGTCATCCGGTTGTCCACCCCCGAGAACAGCGCCGGCTCCACGTAGGCTCCGGGCCGATCCGGCTCGGTGCCGCCGAATTCCAGCCGCGCGCCCTCGGCCTTGCCCCGCTGGATGTAGCCCATGACCCGCGCGCGGTGGCCCGCGGTGACCAGCGGGCCGAGATTGGTCTTCGGATCGAGCGGATCTCCCGGCCGATAGGCGCTGCGGCCCTTCTCGATGAAGCGTGCCAGGAACTCCCGGGCGATCGGACGGTCGATCAGCAGGCGCGAGCCGGCGTTGCACACCTCGCCCATGTTGCCGTAGATGCCGTTGATCGCGTAGGTCACCGCGGTGTCGAGGTCGGGCAGATCCGCCAGGAAGATCTGCGGGGTCTTGCCGCCGCACTCGAGACTGACCCGCTTCATGTTCGACTGACCCGCGTAGATCAGCATCTGTTTGCCGATTTCGGTGGATCCCGTGAAGGCGATCTTCGCCACGTCGAGGTGCAGCGCCAGCGATGCGCCGGCCGACTCTCCGAGGCCGTTGACCACGTTGAACACCCCCGGCGGGCCGCCGGCTTCGACGAACAGTTCCGCCATCAGAAGCCCCGACAAGGGCGACTGCTCCGCGGGCTTGAGCACCACCGAATTGCCGGCGGCCAGCGCCGGCGCCACCTTCCAAGCCGCCATCAGCAGCGGATAGTTCCACGGCACGACGCAGCCCACCACCCCGAGCGGCTCCCGCAGGATGTAGTGGAAGGCGTCCGACGCGGTGGCCGTCACGACCCCCTCGATCTTGTCGATCGCCTCGGCGAAGTAGGCGAAATTCCGCGCCGCCGAAGGCACGTCGATCGTCAGCATGTCCGTGATGGGCTTGCCCATGCACAGCGTGTCGAGCAGCGCGAAGCGTTCGGCATTGGCCTCGATCCGCCGGCCGAACTCCGCCAGGATCGCCATGCGGTCGCGCGGCGCCATGCGGCTCCACACGCGGCTGGCGACGGTTCGCCGGGCCGAGGCCACGGCGGAGTCGATGTCGGCCGCACCGCCGGCGCTGACCTCGCACAAGGGTTGGCCGGTGGCCGGATTCACCACGGTGAACCGCCCGCCGCCGATCGAGTCGACGTACCTGCCGTCGATGAAATGGCGCGTCTCGAAACGCAGCGCGGCCGCCCGCGCGTGCCAGTCGGCGGTCCCAAGGGATGCAAGCTTCATGTCCGTGTTCTCCCGGTAGCGGTCCGTGCCGCAGTGTAACCAAAACGCCTGCCGCGCCGCCTCAACGGCCGGCCGCCGCCGGCGGCCATCGCTCCCGCAGCCAATCCTGAAACCAGCCGACCGCCGCCGCCGGACGTTCCGCGATCGGGTAACCGAACCGCTCGACCCCCTGCTGCGCCGACGCGGCCAGCGCCCGACTGGCGCGCCGCTCGAGGCCATCGGCGCGGCGAACGAGATAATTGGCCGCGCGTGCCGCGCGCTCATCCGCGCAGGCGGTCAGCTGCCACTGCTTGAGCACGCTTCGGCCCGGCGCCTCGGGCTCCACCTGCAGGATCGTCATCCCGTCCTCGCGCCACTCGATTCCATGATTGGGCGCGATGAAACGCCGGCGGGTCGCCGGCCGCTGCCGCGCGGCGGACAGGCGTCCCAGGGCCCGGCCGGTCCAACCGCCGCCGTCGGGCGCGCGACCGGTGGTCCACTCGATTCCAACCTGCGTGCCGTCCGCCGCGGCGAGGATCGAGAAAGGCGCCCCCGCGGGCTCGCGCGACAGCCAATGGGACACGAGCATCCTCCAGTCCGCCGCGATGCGCACTTCGCCCGGCGGACCGAGCGGGCGCAGCGGACCGCCGGCCGCCACGTCCCGCCACGCCGGCGCGCCGGCGTCGGCCGGCCCGCGAGATCTGCACAGGATCAATCCATTCGTCGTGAGGCAATCCAGGCGCGGCAGGTCCGGGCAATCCGCGGCACCGAGCCCGGCCCCATCCAGCGCGAACCGCAGCCCGTGAGCCTCGCAGCTCCAGCCGTCCGCGCGTCCCGCGGGGGCCTCCACCAGCGCATGCGGCAGCCGCGGGCAGCAATTGCGCAGCGCCTGAACCGACCCGTCCGCAAGGCGCACCGCGATGACGTGCTCGCCGCCGATCCGGGCCGTGAGGAAGTCGCCGGTCCGTGCCAGCGCCGACGCCAGTCCGAGCAGCTGCCACTCGCCGCGGAACAGGTCGAGCCCTTCGCGAAACGTCGGCGCGCCCGCCGGCCCCCGGCCGGCCGGCGCGGCGGCGGCGGCGAATCGACCGGGAAAGATCGAACGAAGGTAGGCCCGGCAGCGGCGCTTGGCGGCCGGCCGATCGATGGCGCTCTCGTCCTGAAAGGCGAATTCCTGCCACAGCATCTCGAGCGAGCCGATCAGCCCCAGCGCCACCGCATCCGGATCGGGTGCGGGCGGCGGCGACTGGGCGACCAGCCGCCCGATCAGATCGCGCACGAGCGCGGCGAAACTCTGGTCCTTCTGGCCGCAGATCTCGTAATACTCCTGGCGCGAGCTCGCCTCTCCCCAGAACGCATACCACACGGACACCTTGCGCGGACTGGCGATGTCGGGGTCGAGATACAGATCGATCAGCAGATCGAGCGCGGCCACGGGGTCGGACTTGAGCCTGGCGACGGGTACGAGCACGCGCTCCTCGAACTCGCCGGCGAGAAATTGCAGCGAGGCGACCAGCATGGCGGCCTTGGAGTCGAAGTAAAAGCGCACGATGCCCGGGGACATCCGGGCGATGGCGACCACCTTCTCCACCGTCGTGCGCGACGGCCCGTACTGGTGCAGGGCCGAGATGCAGGCCTCGATCAGGCGCTGGCGCTGCTGGCCCCGGCCGGCGCGCACGGCCGGCTTGGATCGCCGCGGGGGCTTCCCTTTGCGTGCGGCCACGCTAGGATGGCCTTCTCATGACCAGCACCGGACGCGACGGCGGCGCGCCGCGGAGTGCGGCGGACCCGGGGGCCCGTCGCACGTGGCTCGCGCGCCAGGGAAAATGGCTCGTCATCCTGCCGCCCATGGTGTTTCTGTTCACCTTCTTCCTCGTGCCGTTCGCCTTCTCGCTGATGATCAGCCTGTCGGAGCAGGCGATTCACATTCCCCCGTACGCCGACATTCTATCCATCACGCCCGACTGGCACATCCATCTGCGCCTGAATCTCGGCAATTTCCGCTATCTGTTCACCGACGAGCTGTACGGGTACGCGTATCTGTATTCGCTCAAGACGGCGCTCGTCTCCACCATCGTATGCCTGCTCTTGGGCTATCCCATGGCCTATGCCATCGCACGGATGCGCCCGAGCACGCAGAGCGTGCTGCTGCTCATCGTCATCCTGCCGTTCTGGACCTCGTTCCTGCTGCGAGTGTACGCGCTCGAGGGCATCATCCGGGAGAACGGCGTCCTGAATTCCGTGCTGCTGCGCCTGCACCTGATCGACCATCCGCTGCAGATCATGCACACGGCCGCGGCCGTCTACATCGGCATCATCTACTCGTATCTTCCGTTCATGGTGCTGCCCCTGTACACGACGCTCGAGAAGCTCGACCGATCGCTGGTCGAAGCGGCGGCGGATCTCGGCAGCCCGCCTTGGCGGGTATTCCTGGAGGTCACGCTGCCGCTGTCCATGCCCGGCGTGATCGCCGGATCGATGCTGGTGTTCATTCCGGCGGTGGGTGAATTCGTGATCCCCGCGCTGCTCGGCGGTGCCGACAGCCTCATGATCGGCCGCGTACTCTGGGACGAGTTCTTCGGCAACCGCGACTGGCCCGTGGCGTCCGCCGTCGCCGTGGTGTTCCTGGTGCTGCTCGTGGGCCCGATCGCGCTTTACCAGCACTACAGCACCCGCGTGCCGGAACGGGCCCGGTGACCGGGCGTCCGCCGCCGCTGCTGCTCGGTTCGCTGTGGCTCGGAATCGCCGTGCTGTACGTCCCCATCCTGGTGCTGGTCGCGTACTCGTTCAACGGCTCGGCCCTCGTGAACGTCTGGGGTGGATTCTCGACCGGGTGGTACGTCAAGCTGCTGCACGACGACCAGATCCTGGACGCGGCCCGGCTCTCGCTCGAGATCGGACTGATGGTGGCCACGGGCTCGGTGCTGCTGGGCACCCTCGCGGCCGTCGCACTCGTCCGGTTCGCGAACTTTCGCGGGCGGCTGCTGCTCACCGGCATGGTCAACGCCCCGCTCGTGATGCCGGAGATCATCACCGGAATCACGCAGCTGCTGCTGTTCGTCTCGATGCTGCACGTGTTCGGCTGGCCCCACCGGGGCGTCACGACCATCGTGATCTCCCATCTCGCCTTCTGCACCGCCTACGTCACGGTCACCGTGCAGTCGCGGCTGCAGGGGTTCGATCCCTCGCTGGAGGAGGCGGCCATGGACCTCGGATCCGGTCCGGTGCGCGCCTTCCTCGACACGACGCTCCCGGCCATGCTGCCCGCCCTCGCCTCGAGCTGGCTGCTGTGCATGACGCTGTCGCTCGACGATCTCGTGATCTCGAGCTTCGTGTCGGGGCCCGGCGCGAGCACGCTGCCCATGGTGATCTTCTCGAGGGTGAAGCTCGGCCTCAGCCCCGACGTCAACGCGCTGGCGAGCGTGATCATCTGCGCCGTGGGCGCCTGCATCCTGCTCGCCGGCTACGTCATGCGCCGGACCGAGCGCACCCGCGCGGTGCAGATGCAGCTGGCCGAGCGCCACCCGGCGGCGTGACCGCCGGGGCGCGCCCGCCGGATCTCACTTGGCCGTCTTGATCCGGGTCCAGATGCGCGTGCGCAGCCGCTCGGTCGCGGCGCTCGGCTCGGTGGCCACGAACAGCCGCGCTTCCATGGCCGCCGTCGGGTACAGGGTGGAATCGGCGAGGATCCGCGGGTCGACCAGCGGCCGGGACGCCAGGTTGTCGTTGCCGTAGAAGATGCTGTTGGTGACGTCGGCGATCACGCGCGGGGTCAACATGAAGTTCAGGAACTGGTGTGCCGCATCGGGATGCGGTGCTCCCGCGGGAATCAACAGCGAGAAGAAGTTCAGATTGGCCCCTTCCTTGGGCACGCTGTAGGCCAGCTTGACGTCGAGACCCGCGGCGCGGGCGCGGGCCATCGCCACGGCGTAATCGCTGGACCAAGACATCGCCAGACAGACCTCCCCGTTGGCGAGCGTGTTCATGTATTCCACCGAGTCGAAGGCGCGCACGTAGGGGCGCACCTTGAGCAGCAGGCGCTCGGCGGCCCGGTAGTCCGCGGCACTGGTCGTGTTCGGGTCCAATCCGAGGTAGCGCAACGCCAGCTGCAGCACGTCCTCCGGCGAGTCGAGAAAGGTCACGCCGCAGTCGGCGAATCGGGCCACCACCTCCGGCTTGAACAGCATGTCGAGACTGTCCACGGGCGCGGCGGGCATGCGCGCCCTCACCAGGTCGACGTTGTAGGCGAAGCCGTTCATGGCGTGCAGGTACGGCACCGCATGAGCGTTGCCGGGATCCGAAGACGCCTGGATCGCCAGAACCCGCGGATCGAGATTGCCCCAGTTGGGCAGCCGGGTCTTGTCGAGCGCCTCGTAGGCGCCCGCTCTGATCTCGCGCCCGAAGAACTCGCTGGAAGCGCCCACGACGTCGTAGCCGGATCCGCCGGCGAGCAACCGCGCCTCCATCGTCTCCTCGGCGTCGTAGACGTCATAGACGACCTTGATGCCGGTCAGACGCTCGAATTCCTCGATCGTGCGCGGTCCGATGAAATCGGACCAGTTGTAGACATACAGCAGCCGCTCGCCGCCGGCGGCCGGCTGGAACGCAATCGAGGCCAGGGCGATCGCACCGAGCGCCAGGCCGCCAGCCCACGAGAACATCGTCCGCCGTCGGCGGTTCGTCATGGGCGAAAAGTCTAGCACCTCGATCGCCCTTTTGATTCGATGCCGAAAAGTCATTACGATGCGGGCGATGCAATCCGTTCACGCCGGCGCGTCGATCTGATGCCGCCCGGCGCGCGCCCGCAGCTGCTCGGTTTCTGGATGTGCGTGGCCTTGGTGGTCGGGAACACCATCGGATCGGGCATCTTCATGCTGCCCGCCTCGATCGCACCCTACGGGCTCAACAGCCTGATCGGCTGGGCCTTCACCACCTGCGGCGCCCTGGTGCTCGCCGTGGTGTTCGCCCGCCTGAGCCGCGCCATTCCCGAGGCTGGCGGACCCTATGCCTACGTGCGCCTCGCGTTCGGGCCTTTTCCGGCGTTCATCGTCGCCTGGGGCTACTGGATCTCGGTCTGGGTGGGCAACGTGTCCATCGCGACCGGAACGGTCAGCTACCTGAGCTCCCTGCTGCCGTGGATCGCCCGCGTGCCGGGCGCATCCGCCGCCGTCTCGCTGCTGCTGCTGTGGTCGCTCACCCTGATCAATTGGTACGGGGTGAAGGCGGCCGGCTGGGTGCAGAGCGTGACCACCGTGCTCAAGATCCTGCCGCTGCTGGCCGTGATCGTGCTCGGCCTCGCGTTCCTGCGTCCCGCCGCCGTGGTCGCCTCGAGCATCCCGATCTCCTTGGACGGCACCACCGCGTCGGCCACGCTCACGTTGTGGGCGCTGCTCGGCCTCGAGTCCGCCACCGTTCCGGCGAGCAAGGTTCGCGATCCCGCCCGCACGATTCCGCGCGCCACGCTGGTCGGCACCCTGGCCACGGCGCTCATCTGCGTGCTCGCCTGCACCACGGTGATCCTGCTCCTGCCGCAGCGGACGCTGGCGACCTCGGATGCCCCGTTCGTCGACCTGGTGGCGCGGTACTGGGGCGGCGCGGCGGGCAAGGCGGTCGCGGTGCTGGCGGCGATCAGCGGATTCGGCGCGCTCAACGGCTGGATCCTGCTGCAGGGGGAGATGCCCAACGTGATGGCCAAGAACGGCGTATTCCCGTCCGTGTTCGCCCAGGATTCGCCGCGCGGCACGCCCTCCTTCGCGCTGTGGTTCAGCAGCGCGCTGGTCACCGTGCTGGTGCTGATGAACCATCAGAAGTCGATGGTCAGCGTGTTCACCTTCATGATCCTGCTGTCCACCACCGCCTGCCTGGTGACCTATCTGCTGTGCTCCCTCGCGCTGCTGCGTCTGCAGTATCTCGGGCGGTTCGCGGGCACCTACCGCGCCGGCAGCCTCGCGCTCGTCGGCACGCTCGGCGCCCTGTATTCGCTCTGGGCCATTGCGGGCGCGGGGTCGGACGCCGTGATCTGGGGCTTCGTGCTGCTGGCGCTCGGGGCGCCGATGTACCTGGCGATGCGCCGGCGGCGGTGGCGGTCAGCCCACGCGTCGTAGCCCGGTCAGCTGCCGCTCGAGGCGGGTACGGGACACCAGGGCGCGCACCACGCAGCCGGAGCGATCGCCGGACGGATCGATCACCAGCAGATGCGTCCGGCCGGTCGCCTCGAACACGTGCAGCAGTTCGCGCGCCGTCGCCGACTGCAATTCGTGCCAGCCGACCGCGACCAGCTGTTCCCAGGGGGTCATCACGTCGATGACGCGAATGTCCTCGTGCCGGCTGTAGTTGGAGGCCTGCAGGAACTGCATGGGCCGCTCGCCCTGGATGTCGTAGGAGGTGACCAGGCCGACGATGCGGTGATCGCGCATCACCAGCAGCGCGCGCACGCCGGCGCGGACCATGTCCGCGAGCGCATCGTCGATCTGCCGGTCCTCGTCCACCGTGGCCGGGTGCTCGCGCGTGAAATCCGTGATCACGTGGATGGCCGGATCGTCGGGCCCGAGCAACTGCCCGTCGGCCACTTGGCGCCGGGGCAGCAGGCCCTCTCCCGGAATGGGGATGCTGGCGAATGTCGTGGTAGTCACCCCTGCAAAGACTCGCCGATTGCGCCGAGGTTCCGGCGCGGCGGAGAAGTTGCATCGAAGCGCGGCAGGCCGTAGGCTATTAGTTAGATATCTAACAATTAGCGGGCTTTCGATGACCGAATCGGGCGAGCGTTTCGCCGGCGCTCTGCACAACACGGCGCGCGCCTGGCGCCAGGCCGTGGACCGGCGCCTCAGACACCTCGGGCTCAGCCAGGCCGGCTGGATGACCATTGCGGTGGCGGCCAAGGCGCGTTCGCCCCTGTCCCAATCCGAGCTCGCCGACCGGCTGGGCGTCGAAGGCGCGACCATGGTCGCGATGATCGATCGGCTGGTGAAGGCCGGTCTCGTGAACCGTGCGCCCTCGAGCACCGACCGGCGCGTCAAGCACATCGTGCTCACGGAGGCCGGTCGTCGACTCTACGAGACGGTGCAGGCCGCCGCCGCCGCCGTGCGCCGGGAACTGCTCGCCGACGTGGATCCGAAGGACCTCGAGACCGCGACGCGGGTGCTCGAAACGCTGCAGAGCCTGATCGACGCGAGTCCATGATCGGCGCGCTCGAACGGCGCATGATCACGCTGTCGATCATGCTCGCGACCATCATGCAGACGCTCGACAGCACCATCGCGAACGTGGCCCTGCCCCACATGCAGGGCAGCCTCTCGGCCTCGCAGGACCAGATCGCCTGGGTGCTCACGGCGTACATCGTGGCGGCCGCCATCGCCACCCCGTTGACCGGTTGGCTGGTCGACCGCCACGGGCAGAAGAACATCTTCCTCGCCTCGGTCGGCGGCTTCACGGTGGCCTCGGCGCTGTGCGGGCTGTCCTCGACCCTCGCCCAGATCGTCGCGGCGCGGCTGCTGCAGGGCGTGTTCGGCGCCGCGCTCGTGCCGCTCGCGCAGGTGGTGCTGATGGAGATCAACCCGCGCGAGAAGCAGGGCTCGGCCATGGCCATCTGGGGCATGGGCGTCATGGTCGGTCCGATCCTCGGACCGGCGCTCGGCGGCTGGCTGACGGACCGTTACGACTGGCGCTGGGTGTTCTTCATCAACATCCCCGTCGGGGTGCTCGCCTTGTACGGCATCTGGCGTTACATCCGGCCCGCGGCCGGGTCGCGGCGCATGCGCTTCGACCTGTTCGGCTTCGCCACGCTGAGTCTCGCGATCGGCGCGCTGCAAATGCTGCTCGACCGCGGCGAGCAGAACGATTGGTTCTCGTCGGCGGAGACCTGGACCGAGGTCATCGTGCTCGGCGTGTCGTTCATCTACTTCGTGGCGCACACGGCGTTGACGCCGGTCGATCGCTCGTTCTTCGACCACCGGCTGCTCGGCAACGGCAACTACGTGACCGGGCTGCTGTTCATCTTCATCGTCGGGCTCGTCCTGTACGCCACCCGCGCGCTGACCCCGACGATGCTCGAGTCGCTGGTCGGCTATCCCGTGGCGACCACGGGCCTGGTCACCGCGCCCGCCGGCTTCGGCACCATGTTCGCCATGCTGATCGCCGGCCGGATCATCGGCCGGGTGGACCTGCGCCTCACGCTGCTCGCCGGTTTCGCCGTCACGGCGCTCGCGCTGTGGTGGATGTGCGGCTACTCGCTCGATTTGTCGGTCGGCGACATCGTCTGGCCCGGGGTGATCCAGGGCGTGGGCACGGGCCTCGTGTTCGTGCCGCTGAGCGCGGCCTCGTTCGCCACCCTCGCGCCGCAGATGCGCGCGCAGGGCACGGCGATCTACAGCCTGGTGCGCAACATCGGCAGCAGCATCGGCATCTCCCTGGTGCAGACCGTGCTCGCGCGCAATTCCACGTCGACCCACGCGAAGCTGGTCGAACACGTCACCCTCGCCAACCCCGCATGGAACGACCCCGCGGTCGCCGCCGCCTACGACCTCTCGCGCCCTGCGGGCACGGCGGCCCTCGACGCCATGATCCGCCAGCAGGCGGCGATGATCGCCTACGTGAACGACTTCCGCCTCATGCTCTATTTGACGCTGCTGGTCATGCCCCTGCTGCTGCTGATCCGCACGCCGCGCCAGGCGGGGCCCGCGCAGGACGCGCACGCGGTGCTCGACTAGCGGCGCGGAGCCGCGAAGTCCTGTGTCCAATACACGCGCGAATCGTCGTCGAGATTCACCGCGTAGGCGACGCCGATCTGGGTGAATCGCCCGTCCATGATGTTCTCGCAGTGCGCCGGGCTCGCGAGCCAGCCGCGCGCCGCCTCCAGCGCCGTCATGGCGCCCGCCGCGATGTTCTCCCCGACCAGCCGGTAGGGGCCGTAGCCCGCGCGCCGCACGCGCACCGCGGGCGTGCTGCCGTCGTGGCCGCGATGGTCGAATTCCCGGTGCCTCGCCATGTCGCGCGAGTGGGCGAGCGCGGCGGCGGTCAGCGAGTCATCGAGGGTGAGCGGCGCGACCGGCGGGAAATACCGCGCACCGCACCGGCGGCCCGCTTGGCGCGCCTCGTTGACCACGGCGACGATGAGCCGGTCGACGGCCGGTGCGTCGGCCGCCGTCGGCAGAGGGAGCGGTGCCGCCACTACGAACCACACATCCTGGCCGCGCCGCAGGGCGCCGAATTCGCGCAGCGAGGCATCCACCACCGTCGCGCACTGGCCGTCCGCCAGCGCGCGCGACACCTGGGCGTCGGCCGTCGCGCCCGCCACGTGCACGACCGCGGACCGGCGCGCCGCATAACCGG
>JAJXZV010000366.1 GCA_021779875.1 Pseudomonadota bacterium | reverse complement strand
GTCCCGTGCCAGACGCGTCATGTCGACGGGGGATCTTTGCAGGGGATGACGTCCGACGCGGGCGAGCGCGAGCAAGTCGTCGATCAGCTGCCCCATTCGTCGAGTGGCCTCCCGGATGATCGCGAGATAGCGCCGCGCCTCGGCATCCATGGCGAAGCCGTAGTCCTCCTCCAGCATCAGCGAAAATCCGTCGATGGCGCGCAACGGCGTGCGCAAGTCGTGCGACACGCTGTAGGAGAAACTCTCCAGTTCGCGGTTCGCGGTCTCCAAGGCGATCTTCTGCCGCTCGAGGGTGGCGTTCAGCTCGCGAATGCGCCGCTCGTCCGCGAGCTTCTCGGAGATGTCTTCGGCGATGCACAGGATGCATTGGGCATCGCCGGCCGGGTTCCGCACGGCCACCTTGCGCATGAAGAGGGTTACGGGCCCGCCGCCCGGGACATTCCGGGTCTCGACGGGCGCGGTGACCACGCCCGTCGCGGCGAGTGCCTCGTGGTCCAAGGCAATCGAGGCGCGCGCATCCCCTGGCGGGAACAAGTCATCCGTGGTGCGGCCGATCAGCTCGTCGCGCGCGCGTCCGAACCAGCGCTCCATGGCGCGATTCAGGGTCACGATCCGCAGGGAGACCGGATCCTTGATCCAGACGAGCAGGGGCAGATGATCGAGGATGCTCGCGAGAAACCGCTCGTGGGCCTCATGCGATGCCGCGAGCCGGCGACGCCGCTTGATCTCCCGGCGCAGCGATTCGAAGCCGATCAGGACCGTGGCGATGACCACGACGGCGAGCGCGGCGATCACGAGCCCGGCCTGCAGGCGTCGAGCGGCCTCCTCGCGCACGCGGCCGGCGAGCAACTGCGCTTCCTCGCCGACCATGGCTTGCTGCAATCCTTCGATGGGCGCCGTGAGCGCCTGATCGACGTCGGCGGCATAGGCCGCCGCGGCGGCGCCGAAGCCGTCGGTTCGGCGCCGGGCGATGATCAGGGTCATTCGGTCGATGAGCGTGCGCATGGCGCGATCGAGCTCGGCCGCGCGCTCGGCCTGCGCAGGATCGTCCGCGACCAGCGCCTTCAGCGCGTGCATGCTGGAGGCCGCCGCGGTGACCGCGTGTGCGCGCTGCGCGAGGTCATCCTCGGCGCCCGTGATCACGTACGCCTGGCTGCTCGCACGAACGGCCGCCAGATCCGCCACGACGCGTTGCAGGGTGCTCAGCACCATGTAGGTGTGCTCCACCCACGCCTCGGAGGATACGGAGCGGCTGAGCGCTCGGCCGGCGAGGCCCGCGAGCACCAGGATCAGCAGCACGACGGCCGAAAACGCGAGCAGCACGCGGCGCTCGGGTGTCCGGGAAATGGCCGATTCGAGCGCACTCATGGACCGGACCGCGTGCGCGACGGCGCCGGCCACGGGAAGCCGCGAACAAGGGGTCCCGGCCTTGCAACTCCGGATCCGTCGAGCGACAGTGCGCGGTCCATGCGGGTCACGTTCCTGGTGGCCACCGATTTCGAGGCGAGCACCTCGACCGCCGAAGGCTACGACCGGGAAATTAAACCCATATTAGCGGTGCTGCATTACGATCCGCCCGGTGTGTCAAACTGTCATTGAACGCACGACAGCCCCCGGAGCGCCCTGATGGGCCCGAGCCCCAAACGGCACCCGACCTCGCCGGAAGCGGCCGCACGCGACGTCGGCGCCGACGCATCGCTCGAGACGGGCGCTTCATGAGCGGCTTTCGCGTCGAACACGACAGCATGGGCGCGATCGAGGTGCCGGCGGGCGCTCTCTACGGCGCGCAGACCCAGCGCGCCATCGACAATTTCCCGATCTCCGGGCTGCGCCTGCCGCGAGGCTTCATTCGCGCGCTGGGATTGATCAAGGCGGCCGCCGCGGACGCCAACCTGGCGCTCGGCCATCTGAGCAAGCGCCAGGCGGCCGCGATCCGCCGCGCGGCGCTCGAGGTGGCCGAGGGCCGGTTCGACGGCGATTTTCCGATCGACGTGTTCCAGACCGGTTCGGGCACCAGCACCAACATGAATGCGAACGAGGTGATCGTCCGCCTGGCGGCCAAGCGCGGTGGCCGGCTGCATCCGAACGATCACGTCAACTTCGGCCAGAGTTCCAACGACGTGATCCCGACCGCGATCCACGTCGGCGCAACGCTGGCCGTCACCGAGGCGCTGCTGCCGGCGTTGCGGCATCTGAGGACGGTGATCGACCGCCGCGCGCGCGGACTGCGACGCATCCCGAAGACCGGCCGGACGCATTTGATGGATGCGATGCCGATCACCTTCGGCCAGGAGCTGTCCGGCTGGTCGGCGCAGGTGGCCGCCGCGGTCGAGCGGATCGAGGCAAGCCTGTCTCGCATGCGCCGGCTGCCCCTGGGCGGCACCGCCGTCGGCACCGGCATCAACGTGGATCCGAGGTTCGGCCCGGCGGTGGCGCTGCGGCTGCGGAAGATCACCGGGGTGAAGTTCGAGTCCGCGGTCAATTATTTCGAAGGGATCGCCGCCCAGGACGCCGCCGTGGAGCTTTCCGGCCAGTTGAAGACGCTGGCAGTGACGCTGATGAAGATCGCCAACGACCTGCGCTGGATGAATTCCGGTCCCCTGGCGGGCCTCGGCGAGATCGAATTGCCGGCGCTGCAACCCGGGTCATCGATCATGCCGGGCAAGGTCAACCCGGTGATCCCCGAGGCGGTCGCGATGGTGGCGGCCCAGGTGATCGGCCATGATGCCGCGATCACCGTCGCCGGCCAGTCGGGAAACTTCCAGCTCAATGTGATGCTGCCGCTGATCGCATACAACCTCCTCCAGTCGATCGGCATCCTGGCGAGCGCCTCGCAGTTGCTGGCCGACAAGGCGATTGCCGGCTTTCGGGTGAACGCCGCGCGGGCGGGCCAGGCGCTGGCCCTGAATCCGATCCTGGTCACGGCATTGAATCCCCTGATCGGCTACGAGAAGGGCGCGGCCATCGCCAAGCAAGCCTACGCGCAGCGTCGGCCGATCCTCGACGTCGCGCGGGAGAGCAGCGGGCTGTCGCAGGCCGCACTGCGCGAACTGCTCGATCCGCTGGCCCTGACCAAGGGCGGCATCCGGCCTGGATGAAGCCCGTCCCCGCGCGGCTCCAGATGCGCCGATGTCGGCCGATAATTCGTCGGATCCGAAGGGAGCATAGAGTGTCGAGCGAGCCAAGAGCCCATTTGCGGTCCGCGATGCGGTCTCCGGTGAGCCGCCTGCGTGCGTGGCTCTGGCCGCTCGTGCTGGCCGCGGCGCCGGCGCTGGCCCTCGATCCGGCGCTGCAGCCCACCCAATACGTCATCGACAACTGGCAGATCCCGCAGGGTCTGCCGCAGGCCTCCGCACAGGCGGTCGCGACCACGCCGGACGGGTATCTCTGGGTCGGCACGCAGGAGGGTCTGGCCCGGTTCGACGGGGTCCGGTTCGTGGTGTTCGACAGCGACAACGAGCCGCAGCTGCCGAGCAAGCAGATCACCGCCCTGCTCGCCGAGCCGTCCGGCCGCCTGTGGGTGGGCACCCGCAACGGTCTCGCCGTGGTCGAGCGCGGGCAGTTCGCCGCCTTTCGGAGCATCCCCGCGCTGGCGCACGCGCTGGTGCAGTCCATCGCGCCGGGCGGCGACGGCCGCTTGTGGGTGGGCACGGACAACGGATTGTTCGAGATCGCCGGCGACCGCGTGGCGTCCTTCGGCGCGGCGAATGGCCTGCATGGCGGCGGCGTGCACGCGGTCGTGGAGGACTCCGACGGGGCGGCCTGGGTGGGCACCGACGACGGCCTGCAGCGCTTCGACGGGCGGCAGTTCGGTCCGGTCGATCCGCGCATCGAGGGACCGGTCACGGTGCTGTACCGGGGTCCGCGCGGGAGGTTGTGGATCGGCACCGGCCACGGCGCGCTGTACCGGCGCAACGGCGAACGGCTCGAGGTGATCGCCAATGCGGGACGCCTCGGCACGGTGGTGCGCGCGCTCACCCGCGACCGTGACGGCAATCTGTGGATCGCCACCGACGGCGGCGGCCTCGTGCGCTGGCGCGCGGGCACGTTCAGCACGCTCGAGACCAATCAGATC
>JAJXZV010000451.1 GCA_021779875.1 Pseudomonadota bacterium | reverse complement strand
CGCGACCGCCGCCGGGCCGTCGCACCCGGCCGGCCTGCCGGCGCTGCTGGCGTTGGCCGTGCTCGGGGGGCTGATCCTGAACCTGATGCCCTGCGTGTTCCCGGTGCTGTCGGTCAAGGCCATCGGCCTGGTCGAGCAGGCGCGCAGACATCCTGCGGCGGTACGGGTCAAGGGGATGGTGTTCGCCGCCGGCGTGGTGACCTCCATGCTGGTTCTGGCCGCCGCCCTCCTCGCCCTGCGCGCCGGCGGCGAGCAGATCGGCTGGGGCTTCCAGCTGCAGTCACCTTTGTTCGTCACCTTCATGGTCTACCTGCTGTTCGCGGTCGGCATGAACCTCTCCGGGGTGTTCGAGATCGGCGGCGGGCTGGCCGGCGCGGGTGAGGGCCTGACCCGCGGCGAAGGCCATCGCGCCGCGTTCTTCACGGGCGTGCTCACGACGCTGGTTGCGACTCCCTGCACGGCCCCGTTCATGGCGGCGGCCGTCGGTGCGGCGCTCACGCAGCCGCCCGCGACCGCGCTCGGCATCTTCGCGGCGCTGGGGGCGGGCCTCGCCCTGCCCTATCTGCTGCTGTCGTTCGCCCCGTGGATGCGCCGGGCGCTGCCGCGTCCGGGCGCCTGGATGGACACATTCAAGCAGCTGTTCGCCTTCCCGATCTACGGTTCCGCCGCCTGGCTCCTGTGGGTGCTCGCGCAGCAGACCTCCCCGCTCGGCCTGGGCGCCGCCTTGGCCGGCGCGGTGCTGATCGCGTTTGCCGCCTGGTCCTATCAACGCGCCAAGTCCCAGGCCCGCGCCGGACGCGCCTTCGGGCTGGCGGGCGCGGCCGGTGCCATCGTGCTGGCCGTGTTGCTGCCGCTGCGCTTCGCCGGGGTCGCGGCGGCCGCGCCCGCGGCCGCGGGGGCGGCCGTCGACGGCCAGGGTGATGCCTGGCGGCCGTATGACCGGGATCGAGCCGTGGCGCTCGAGGCCTCCGGCCGGCCGCTGCTGGTGAACTTCACGGCAAGCTGGTGCCTCACCTGCCTCGTCAACGAGCGCAGCGCGTTCGGGGATGCCGAGGTGCAGGCCTTGTTCCGCAGCAAGGGCGTGACCCTGATGAAAGGCGATTGGACCAACCGGGATCCGGGCATCACCCGCGCGCTCGCCGAATTCGGCCGGGCCGGGGTGCCGCTGTACGTGCTCTACAACGCCAACCCCGGCTCCTCGCAACCGACGGTGCTGCCGCAGCTGCTGACCGCCGGCGTCGTGCGCGCCGCGCTCGCGCAGCTGCCCGATCGCCCGGCGTCCGATGGCGGTGAGGCCGTCGATGCTCGCGAGGCCGCGGCCGGCACGCACTGAGCATGCGCCCGGCAGCCGCCACGGAATCGGCCGCGGACGCCACGCCGAGCATCGCGGTCCTGGACTTCCGACGCCGCGGCATGCTGCTCGGGTGGCGCCCGGCGGACGGCACCTGGACCGGCCTCGAGACCCCGCCGCGATGGGTGCATGGCGTCGCACTGATCCGCGGGACTCCGCCGAACATCTGCCTGTATGCGGCCGGCGGCTGCCTCCACCTGCAGATCGGCACCGAGCGCCACGTGCTCGACGCCCACGGCCCGGCGGTGCACTGCGCGCGCGCGCCGACCAGCCTGTGGCTTCGCCGCCGATTCTGGATCGAGGGCGAGCAGGGGGCGCTCGCCTACGGATACACCTATTGGGCCGGCGGCGGCGATTTCTTCCGATGGCTTGCGCGCCGCGCCGCCGATTCCGCCTGGCGCGAGCGCGCGGCGAGGGAATGGTCGAGCGGCGTGGAGGCCGCGGCGCTGCGCGCGGCCGAGCCGGCCTAGCTAGCCGGCCCGCGAACGCAACCGGGGCAGCAAGCCCTCGAGCTCCGCCGAGGTCAGGTCGCGCCATCGGCCGAGCGGCAGGTCGCACAGGCGGATGTTGACGATGCGGATGCGCTTGAGCCGCCGCACGCGGTGCCCGAGCGCCGAGCACATGCGTCGGATCTGCCGGTTGCGGCCCTGCGTGAGGATCATCCGGAACCGGTCGCGGTCCTCGCGGATCACTCGGCACGGCTTGGTGACCTCGCCCATGATCCGCACGCCCTGCCCGAGCATTTGCAACGACAGATCCGAGATCGGGCGCTCCACCCAGACCACGTATTCCTTCTCGTGAAGATTCTCCGCGCGCAGCAGCTCGTTGACGATGTCGCCGTCGTTGGTCAGCAGGATCAGACCCTCGGAGTCCTTGTCGAGACGGCCGATCGGAAAGATGCGCTGCGGATGCCCGACGAAATCGACGATGTTGTCCGCGACGCCCTCCTCGGTGGTGCAGGTGATGCCGGGGGGCTTGTTCAGCGCAATGTACACCGCCGCCTTCTTGGCGCCGATCGGCGCCCCGTCGAGGCACACCTGGTCGCCGGCCTCGACCTGTGTGCCGAGACCGGCGGCGGTGCCGTTCACGGTCACGCGACCCGCCTCGATCCAGCGGTCGGCCTCGCGCCGCGAACAGATTCCGGTCTCGCTGATGTACTTGTTGAGCCGCACGTGACCCGGTCCCGAGCGGCTAACCGCGCTCGTCGAGAAAGGCGCTCACCTGCCGGGCGAACTCGGCCGGCTCGCTCTGCAACGGATCGGCGGCGAATTCGGCGAGGTCCTTGAAGCGGGCATTGGGCACGATGGCTTGCACCCAGGGCGAGGTGCCGGTTCGGCCCAGTTGGACTTGCAGGACCAGACACGGCTGCGAGGCCACCGGCAGATCCTCGACCGGTGGAATGGCGGACAGCACCAGGCGCCGCACCAGATCGGGGCGGGTGGCGGCGAGTTGCACGGCGGTACCCGCCCCCTGCCGCATGCCCAGCAGGTCGATCTCGCGCAGCCGCAGATCGGCGGCCAGGTCGGCCAGGGCGGCGGCGTTCGCCGCAAAGGTTCGCTCCGGCGCGGGATCGGACTCCCCCGAGCCCGGCAGGTCCGGCGCATACACCGAACGGTTCGCCGCAATCTGCGGCAGCAAGTACGCGAACGCACGGCTCGAGGAGCCGTCGTCGTGCACACAGAAGAGGGGCACCTGCTCGTCGAATCCTCCGGTGGTCGGAAACGCGGTGCGCACGTGCAGTTGCCCGAAGCGGCAGTCGAAGTACGCCCGCCGCGAGCGAACGGCGGCGGGGACGGAGCGGTTTCGGGTCTTGGGCATGGACGATCTCTCCCACCTCGGTGCCGAACGCGGGCCTACGGGCCGGTAGGATACTTGAACCGACTGCGCCGCACGCCGGGCCGGTTCCGCCGCTGCGCCCGGCCACTCGTTGCTTTCATGCCACATCTATTTTCTCGGCAATGTCTGCCAGGGCTAGATTCTGCCGGTGCGCACGGCTAGAGTGTTGCTAAAAGACCGACCTCGTCAGAGTGCACCGACAGACAAAGCACCGGCGAATGGCATGGGGACTTGAAGGCCGGGCACTGCCCGGCTTTTTTCGTTCCGCGGGGCTCACTTCAGGGCCCCACGCGATCCCAGACGCGCGATAAGGTGTATTCCGAACCCAGCCCCGTCGCGAATGCGACCACCTCGATCAGCCGTCGGCCATCCTCGGACAGTTCGAAGCGGCGCTCGAACGGCGCACGGCCCTCGTCCGGATCGTCCGACAGCACCACGAGGATCCGGGCATCCCAGCCGCACAGCGGCGGCGCCTCGCCGCGCGCGCGCAGCGGAATGTCGCGGCCGTGGTTCGGATCCTCCCGCGCGTCGCGCTGCCGTTGCCGTTGGTCGATGGCCGAGGGCCGATAGACGCGGTTCACGCCGCTCGACGCGAAGGTGACCGTGCCGCCGGTCTGGCGGACGGCGATGTCCGGACCCGGCCATGCCATGGCCTCACCCAGGGCCGACATCGGCGGCGGCGGGGCATCGGGCACCAGGCCGCGCGCGCTGCGGCCGCCGCCCTGCCGGCCACGTTCGTCGGCGTCACCGTCGCCGCCGCCGCCACGTTCGCCTGCTCCCCCGCGCGCCGCGCGCGCCTGCAGCAAGCGCTGCGGATCGTCGCTGTCCGCCGCGTTGAGGCGCCAATGCCCGCTGAAATCGACGCCCGCCGGCGGCGCCAGCGCCAATTTCTCGCTGGCGCAG
>JAJXZV010000127.1 GCA_021779875.1 Pseudomonadota bacterium | reverse complement strand
ATGGGCGCGGTGGTTGGCGGCCTGTACGCGAGCGGCATGTCGGCGCGCGACATCGATGCCACCATGCGCTCGGTGGATTGGCAGGACGCCTTCCGGGACGCGCCGCCGCGCCGTGAGCTCGCCTTCCGGCGCAAGCAGGACGACCGCAACTTCCTGGTGCGCCTGCCGCTCGGCCTGAAGCACGGCAAGCTGCTGCTGCCGAAGGGCCTGATCCAGG
The DNA here is from genome assembly GCA_021779875.1 of Pseudomonadota bacterium. GTDB lineage: Bacteria > Pseudomonadota > Gammaproteobacteria > Steroidobacterales > Steroidobacteraceae > Bog-1198. The sequence continues at coordinate 3,938 of JAJXZV010000127.1, read as the reverse complement.
GCGAGAAGCTGCAGGAGACGCTGCGGCGCCTGACCGCGCCGGTCGGCGGCGACTCGGACTTCGACCGCCTGCCGACGCCGCTGCGCGCCGTCGCCACCGACCTCGTGACCGGCGCGGCGGTGCAGCTCGATCACGGCGACCTGCCGCTCGCGATGCGCGCCAGCATTTCCGCGCCGGGCGTGTTCGCGCCGGTGGATTACGAGGGGCGCCTGCTGGTCGACGGCGGCGTCGCGGAGAACCTGCCGATCGAGGCGGCGCGGGCGATGCACCCGGACGTGCTCATCGTCTCGGACGTGAGCTTCCCGCTGCTGCCGCGCGTGCAGCTCGATACGGCGCTGGCGATCTCGAACCAGATGCTCGCGATCCTGGTGCGCAAGGAGGCCGACCGGGAGCGCGCGACGCTCGGCCCGGACGACGTGCTGATCGAGCCGCAGCTCGGCGCCGCCTCGTCCACCGATTTCGCGGCCGGCGCGGCCACCATCGGCCTCGGCGAGGCGGCCGCGCGGGCCGCGATCGCGCGGCTCGCGCCCTTCAGCGTGAGCGCCGCGGACTATGCCGCCTACGAGCAGCGCCGCTCCGGGCGGCAGGCGCCGCCGCCCGTGATCCGCTTCGTGCGCGTCGACGAGCCGTCCAAGCCGTACGAGGAGACCATCCTCGCCGAGATGCGGCCGCTGATCGGCCAGCCGCTCGACCCGATGCAGGTGGCCGCGCGCATCACGGAGCTGTACGGGCTCGGCAATTTCGAGACCCTCGATTACCAGGTGGTCGAGCAGGGCAGCGGCGCCGACCGCCAGTCGGGCCTGGAGATCCGGGCGCGGCGCAAGTCGTGGGGTCCCACGTACCTGCGCTTCGGCCTGAACCTGCAGGACGATTTCCAGGGCAACGGCCGGTACAACGCCGCCGCCCGTTTCCTGCGCACCGAGATCAACGAGCTCGGCGCCGAATCGCTCACCGACGTGCAGATCGGCGACGACTCGAAGATCGTGAGCGAGTTCTACCAGCCGCTCGATCCGCTGCGCACCTGGTTCGTGGCGCCGAGCGCGCGCGTCGAGGTGCGCGATCTGCCGATCTACTCGAAGGACGTGCAGATCGCGGATTTTCGCGACCGGCAGGCCGAAGCCGATCTCGATTTCGGCCGGAACATCTCCAATTGGGGCGAGCTCCGCGTGGGCGTGCACCGCATCAACGGCGCCACCCGCGATCGTCTGGGCGACGCCTCGCTGGTCGAGCCGCAGTACAACGAGGGGCGGCTGTTCGCGCGATTCAGCTACGATCAGCTGGACAGCATCTATTTCCCGCGAGAAGGGGCCACCTTCACCCTGCAGTGGGACGGGGACCGCACGGACCTCGGCGCGGACGTGGCCGCGGACCGGGTCCGGGCCGACTGGCTGCTCGCGAACTCGCGCGGCCGCAACACGCTGCTCTGGTGGACTTCCTACGGGGCGACGCTCGACGGGCGGTTCGCGCCCACGGCGATCCCGGAGTTCTATTCGCTCGGCGGCTTCTTCAATCTCTCGGGGTATGCGCCGGGGGCGCTCATCGGGCAGAACTACGCGATCACGCGCGCCATCTACTTCCGCAAGATCGGCCGCGGCGGCGAGGGCTTCTTCGAGTTCCCCGCTTACCTCGGCATGTCGCTGGAGATGGGCAATACCTGGAACCGGCGCGAATCGATGAATTTCGGCTCGGCCCACAAGGACGGATCGGTCTTCATCGCCTTCGACACGCTGCTGGGTCCGCTGTACCTGGGCAGCGGCTACGACGAGGGCGGCCGGGCGGCGTACTACCTGTTCCTCGGCCGTACCTTCTGACGGCCCGCGCCCGCGCCGGCCGGGCCGGCCTACAGGCCGCGGCTCTGCGCGAGGTTCTCGACCTTCTCGAACACCAGTGCCGGCTGATCGCCGACGCGCGAGTACTCGTGCTTGCGGGACATCTCGGCGAGCCGCGAGTCGCGTTCCTCGGCGGTGAAGAACCAGTGGGTGCGCTGCCAGTCGGCGCCCACGACCTTGGCGAAGGGGTCGCCCGCCTTCAGGCGGACCCGGATGCCGTACGGGCGGGCCATGACCGGTATCGGCCGGGACAGATTGTGCGCATTGGCGATTCCCACGGCCCGGGAGAGTAGCCGAATCGGACCGCGGCCGCCAGCCGGAACGACGGCGATGGCGCGCGTGCTAGACTCCGCGCCCTCGCGAAGAGGTTACCCATGGCATCGTCTTACACCGCCTCCGACATCGAGGTGCTGAGCGGCTTGGATCCGGTGCGCCGGCGTCCCGGCATGTACACCGACACGACGCGTCCGAATCACCTCGCGCACGAAGTGATCGACAACAGCGTGGACGAGGCGCTCGCCGGCCATTGCCGGAACATCCACGTCACGGTGTTCAAGGACGGATCGCTCCAGGTGGAGGACGACGGGCGCGGCATGCCCGTGGACGTGCACCCGAAGGAGAAGGTGAGCGGCGTCGAGCTCATCCTCACGCGGCTGCACGCCGGCGGCAAGTTCAACGACAAGACCTACCAGCACTCCGGCGGCCTGCACGGCGTCGGCGTCTCGGTGGTGAACGCGCTCTCGAAGCACCTGGAGGTCTGGGTGCGGCGCGGGGGCCGGGAGTACAACCTGAGCTTCGCGGACGGCCGGCCGCGCAGCAAGCTCGAGGTGGTCGGCGAGGTGGCGAAGTCCAAGACCGGCACGACGCTGCGCTTCTGGCCGGACGCGGGCTACTTCGACACCGACAAGTTCGCGGTGCCGAATCTCAAGCAGGTGCTGCGCGCCAAGGCGGTGCTGTGCCCCGGCCTGCGGTTGACGCTCGTCAACGAGTTCACGGGCGAGCGCGACGAGTGGTTCTACACGGGCGGCCTGCACCAATACCTGGCCGAGCAGCTGGGCGCGGGCGAGTGGCTGCCGGCGGAGACCTTCTACGGCCGGCGCGACGTGGACGGCGGCTCGCTCGAATGGGCGTTCGCCTGGGTCGTGGACGGCGAGCGCAAGGTCACCGAGAGCTACGTCAACCTGATCCCGACGGTGGAGGGCGGCACCCACGTCAACGGGCTGCGCACCGGGACCGCGGACGCCGTGCGCGAGTTCTGCGAATTCCGCAACCTCGTGCCGCGCGGCCTGAAGCTCTCGCCCGAGGACGTGTGGGACGGGGTGAGCTTCGTGCTGTCGCTCAAGATGCGCGAGCCGCAGTTCGCGGGCCAGACCAAGGAGAAGCTCTCCTCGCGCGAGTCGGCGGGCGTCGTGCAGGGGGTCATCAAGGACGCCTTCGCCCTGTGGCTGAACCAGCATCCGGACCAGGGCGAGAAGATCGCGATGCTCGCGATCGCCAATGCGCAGGCGCGCAGCCGCGACGCCCAGAAGGTCGCGCGCAAGCGCGTCGTGGCCGGTCCCGCGCTGCCCGGCAAGCTCGCCGACTGCGTGAGCCAGGATCCGAGCCGCGGCGAGCTGTTCCTGGTGGAGGGCGACTCGGCGGGCGGCTCGGCCAAGCAGGCGCGCGACCGCGTCACCCAGGCCATCATGCCGCTGCGCGGCAAGATCCTGAACACCTGGGAGGCCGAGGCGCGCGAGGTCCTGCAGTCGCAGGAGGTGCACAACATCAGCGTCGCGATCGGCGTCGATCCGGCCGCGGCCGACCTGTCGGGGCTGCGCTACCACAAGATCTGCATCCTGGCGGACGCGGACAGCGACGGCCAGCACATCGCCACGCTCCTGTGCGCCCTGTTCCTGCGCCACTTCCGGCCGCTGGTGCAGGCCGGGCACGTGTACGTGTGCATGCCGCCGCTGTTTCGCATCGACGCCGGCAAGGAGGTCGCCTACGCGCTCGACGAGGCCGAGCGCGACCGCGCGCTCGCGCGCATCGCCGCGGAGAGTCCGCGGGTCAGGCCGGTGGTCACGCGCTTCAAGGGGCTCGGCGAGATGAGCCCCGCGCAGCTGCGCGAGA
>JAJXZV010000352.1 GCA_021779875.1 Pseudomonadota bacterium | reverse complement strand
GAAGAACCCGTTCGACCCGGAGCAGAACGTGCGCGCCGGCGCGCACTATCTGAGCGATCTGCTGACCCGCTTCGACAGCAATCTCGAGCTCGCGCTCGCCGCCTACAACGCGGGCGAGGCGGCCGTGGAACGCTACGGACGGCGCATCCCGCCCTATCCAGAGACCATGAATTACGTGCCGAGCGTGATCGGGGTCTATCAGCGTCTGCTCGAGCAGGCCCACCGCAGCTGATCCGTCCCGCCGCGGACGATTCGACATAACAGCAACCCGGTGATCTCGACCGCGCGATCGCGGCGCGAATGCGTGCGCGTCGAGCGGGCCATCTACCGTGGTTCCTACGGGTCGCCTGCAAGGTTTCCCCCCGTACACCGCGGCGGACCTTCGGCATCCTATCCACAGAAAAAGAGAATTCACGAACGCGCATCGATTGGGGGATGCGCCGCCATGACGACGAGAACCCGGAGCGCGCGGGCGCGCAGGCAGGTCGAGCCGGAGGTTGCGATGACAATTTCACGGTCGTTGGGTATGGGGTTGCCGGTGCTGGTGCTCGTGTTCATGGCACTGCCCGCCGGCGCACAGTCGTTCCGCGTGCAGTGTCCGCCGAGCACCATCACGCATCCTAACCAAGGCGGCATCACGGCGGAGCCCGCGTACGTCGGCCCGACCACGCTCGCCAACACGAGTCCGGGCACGCCGGCGAACGGCTATCTGGCGCCCGTGGCGGGCGGCACGCTGAACGGCGCCATCAAGTGCCAGCAGGTATCCGGCGGCGACGGGTTCGCGACCATGGCCGACGGCACGCAGACCTTCATGTTCTCGTTCGGGCCGCTTTCCGGCCTGTACGACATCTCGCGTGGTCTGCCAGGCACGCAGTTTCAAAGCATCTTCAATACTCTCTATGCCGGCACGTTGTCGCCCGGCGACCCGGCGACCACCGACGGGGCGAGCGACACCGGCGGCTACGGCGTGGGCAGCGGCGCGGCCTTCCTCACCGGCGGCTCCCCGGCCTTCACGTTCAACGGCGCCATCGGCCTCGCACCCGATGCGGACTGCGTGGCGGCGAATGCGGCCGCGCCCGCCGGCGGACCCCTGCCCTGCCCGAATCTGCCGCCCTCGGGCATCGACGGACACGTCGATCCGCGCCAGATCATGGACATCGGCGTGATGAACGGCAACATCCCGGCGCCGTTGATGGCGATCGACGAAGACGACGAGTTCTTCCTGACGCTCACCAACGTCGGGATGATCATGCGGCCGGACCTGTTCGAGCAGCACACCATCCATTTCCACGGCTACCCGAACGCCTCGCCGCTCTACGACGGCGTGCCCGACGCCTCGGTGGCGATCAACATCGGCGGCAGCTTCACCTACTACTATCTCGCCCCGGACGCGGGCACCTACTTCTGGCATTGTCACATCACGCCGCCCGAGCACCTGCAGATGGGCATGGTCGGGCAGATCTACGTGCGTCCGCGCCAGAACCGCGTGCCGATGGCGGGCCAGGGCGGAACGACCCTGTACGCGGCGCTGCAGCTGCAGCAGAGCGACCTGCGCACGGCGTGCAATTCCTCGACCGACATCCTGTGCAGCAATCCGCTGCCGGCGGTGAACAACCAGATCACGCACCTGCCGAACAAGGCCGGTACGCCGACCTTCTATGCCTACAACGACGGCGACGGCTCGACCGCCTACGACGTCGAGTATCCACTGCAGATCCACGGGTTCGATCCGAACTTCCATTTCGTCGGCATGACCTTCAATCCGGAAGGCTTCGTCGACATGAAGGACAAGTACTACCTGCTGAACGGCCGCAGCTACCCGGACACCGTGCAGCAGGGGCCGCAGGCCACGCAATCGTCCGACGGCCGCGTGCACTTCGGTCAACCCCTGGCGGCGGTCATCAACATTCCGCTGGGCGGCAAGGCGCTGCTGCGCATCTCGGATCTCGACGTGACCGAATTCCAGACCCTGGCCTCGCTCGGCATCCCGATGCACGTCGTCGGCTACAACGCCAAGCTGCTGCGCGACCAGGCCGGCAACAACATGGACTACTACTCGAATTCCATCACCTTGGGCGGCGGCGAGTCGCTCGACGTGATCCTCGACGCCACCGACACGACCTCCTACCCGAAGGGCAGCGTGTTCTATCTGTACACCCCGAATCTCGATCACCTGTCGAACGACGCCGAGAATTTCGGCGGCCTGATGACCGAGGTCCACATCTGCGGCTCGGTGGACCCAGACACCAAGGCCTGCAGCACCTAGGAGAGTTCGCCGTGACTGACTCACAGAAAAGACCGTCGAATTCCGCGGCGTGGCTGCAAGCGGTGCTGGTGTTCGCATCGATGTGCGCATTCGATGCGCGGGCCGCCGTGCCCGGGATCACCGGCCCCACCTTCACCCTCACGGCCCGGACGGCCAACCTCAATCAGCCTGACGGCCACCAGTTGTACTCCTGGGGCTATGGCTGCACCACCGCGCCCACGGGCTTCGCGCCGGCCGCCATGCTCGGGGGGACCTGCCCCGGCATGCAGGTCCCCGGACCGACGTTGATCGTGCACGAGGGCGACTCGGTCACGGTGACCCTCACCAACGGGCTGCCGGCGGCCGCCGGCAACACCTCGATCCTGTTCCCGGGGTTCCAGGTCAGGTCGAGCGGCGGCGTCGCGGGGCTGCTGACGCAGGAGGCGGCGCCGGGCGGCACCGTCACCTACACCTTCACGGCGAGTTCCCCCGGCACGCGTGCCTATTACAGCGGCACGCAGGGCGATCTGCAGATCGAGATGGGTTTGTACGGCGCGATCGTCGTGCTGCCGAAGAACGTGCCGGCGGCCTGCCTCGCCGGCACGCATGCGCAGAATCTGGTCGCCCAGGCCGCCTGGAAGGAGAGCGACTTCCGGCTGTCGCAGGCCGCCTACGATCACTCCGGCAGCTGTTACGACCGCGAGTACCTGTTCCAGTTCGCCGAGGCCGATCTCAACATCCACAACCAGGCCCTGGCACAGGTCACGGCGCTCGCCGGCTGCACGGCCGGGGTGGTGGGTTGCAGCCTGCAGGTGCCGACCGAGCCGTATCACCCGAACTACTACATGATCAACGGGCGCTCCATGCCCGACGACATGGATCCGAACTTCGCGCTCGAGTACCCGAACCAGCCTTACAACGGCAACCCGCACATGCACCCGGGCGAGGAGGTGCTCCTGCGGATCATCGGCCAGGGCCGCTGGCAGCATCCCTTCCACGAGCACGCCAACCACGTGCGCATCCTGGCGCGCGACGGCAACCTCCTGCTCAGCCCCGCCGCGATCACCTATGCGAACGCCTCGCTGCCCGAGCAGGCGCTCGCCGGTCCGCTGCTGTTCACGACGACCACCACCCCCGGCATGGCGATGGATGGCATCTTCTACTTCACGGGCCGTGGCCTGAACTGGGACATGTACGGCCACCATCCGGGCTCGACCGACCCGGCGGCGACCCTGCCGTGCACGCCCGACGCGAACGGCTACAACACCGGCGCACCGACGGCGATCAACTACTTCGAGTGGTGCCAGGATCACAACAAGCCGCTGCAGGCGACGCCGCTCGGCGACGTGCCCTCCGGCGGCCCGATCAGCCTGCCCGACCCGAACATCTTCACCAACGGTGCCTGGTACAGCGGCAGTCCCTATCTGGGGCCCGACGCCACGACGCGCGCCACCGGACCGAACAGCGTCTTCCAGCCCGCGAACGTGCAGGCCAATCCGGCCAACGAGCGCGGCTGGGCCTACATGTGGCACTCGCACAACGAGCGCGAAATCACCACCAACAACGTCTTTCCGGGCGGCATGCTCATGATGATGTTGGTGGATTCGCGCGAGTTCGTGATCGACGAGTCGAAATAGGATCAGGAGAACTGCGATGCGATCCAACACGTTCCAGTCGATCCTGCGCGCCTCCGCTCTGGCCTCAGCCGTGATGGCGGCCGGTGCCGGTGCGGCGCTCGCCGCGCCGCAGGTCATCTCCCTGACGGTGGGACCGGCGACGGCCACGCTGCCGGACGGCAGCACCGTGCCGATGTGGGGATACAGCTGCGGCACCGCCGCGGCCGGATCGACCGCGACCTGCGCGCCGCTGAATCCCGCGGCCGCGGGCAACCCCGCGATGTGGTCGCCGGTGGTGATCA
>JAJXZV010000387.1 GCA_021779875.1 Pseudomonadota bacterium | reverse complement strand
CATCGACGCCGGCAAGGAGGTCGCCGACGCGCTCGACGAGGCCGAGCGCGACCGCGCGCTCGCGCGCATCGCCGCGGAGAGTCCGCGGGTCAGGCCGGTGGTCACGCGCTTCAAGGGGCTCGGCGAGATGAGCCCCGCGCAGCTGCGCGAGACCACCATGGCGCCGCAGACGCGCCGGCTGGTGCAGCTCACCATCGACGCCCACGACGGGCCGGATCAACTGCTCGACATGCTGCTCGCGAAGAAGCGCGCCGCCGACCGGCGTGAATGGCTCGAGAGCAAGGGGAACCTGGCGCGGCTATGAAGGATCAGGAGCTGAATTTCGAGGGGGTGGAGAAGCTGCCCCTGAAGGCGTTCGCGGAGCGCGCGTATCTCGACTATTCGATGTACGTCATCCTGGACCGCGCGCTGCCGAGCCTCGGCGACGGATTGAAGCCGGTGCAGCGGCGCATCGTGTACGCCATGAGCGAGCTCGGACTGGCCGCGGGCGCGAAGCACAAGAAGTCGGCGCGCACCGTCGGCGACGTGATCGGCAAGTTCCATCCGCACGGCGACTCGGCGTGCTACGAGGCCATGGTGCACATGGCCCAGGACTTCGCCTACCGCTATCCGCTGGTCGACGGCCAGGGCAACTGGGGCTCGACCGACGATCCGAAGTCCTTCGCGGCGATGCGCTACACCGAGTCGCGCCTGACGCGCTATGCGGCGCTGCTGCTCGATGAGCTCGGCTCGAGCACGGTCGACTGGGTGCCGAACTTCGACGGATCGCTCGACGAACCGACCATGCTGCCGGCGCGGGTGCCGAACCTATTGTTGAACGGCGGCTCCGGCATCGCGGTCGGCATGGCCACCGACATCCCGCCGCACAACCTGCGCGAGGTGGTCAAGGCCTGCGTGGCGCTGCTCGACGATCCGGACTTGAGCACGCGCAAGATCATGGCGCACGTCAAGGGCCCCGATCTGCCCACCGGCGCGGAGATCGTCTCGCCGCGCGAGGAGCTCGTGCGGATGTACGAGACCGGCGCCGGCGGTTTCAAGGCGCGCGCCACGTACGCGGTCGAGGACGGGGAGATCGTGATCGAGGCGCTGCCCTTCCAGGTCTCGGGCGCCAAGGTGCTCGAGCAGATCGGCGCGCAGATGCAGCAGAAGAAGCTGCCCATGGTGGAGGACATCCGCGACGAATCGGATCACGAGAACCCGATCCGGCTGGTGATCGTGCCGAAATCGAACCGCGTGGACACCGCGGCGCTGATGGCGCATCTGTTCGCCACCACCGACCTCGAGCGCAACTACCGGGTCAACCTCAACGTGATCGGCCTCGACGGTCGGCCGCGCGTGATGGGCCTGAGGGACCTGCTGCTCGAGTGGCTCGAGTTCCGCAAGGCGACGGTCACGCGGCGGCTCGAGCACCGGTTCGGGAAGCTCAGCGCGCGCCTGCACATCCTCGACGGCCTGCTGATCGCGTTCCTGAACCTCGACGAGGTGATCCGCATCGTGCGGACGGAGGATCAGCCCAAGCCCAGGCTCATCGAGCGCTTCGCGCTGTCGGAGGAGCAGGCGGAGGCCATCCTCGAGACCAAGCTGCGCCACCTGGCGCGGCTCGAGGAGATGAAGATCCGGGAGGAGCAGCGCCAGCTCGCCGAGGAGCGCGACGAGATCCAGGCCATCCTCAAGAGCAAGGCGCGGCTCACCAAGCTCGTGCGCGAGGAACTCCTCGAGGATGCCGAGGAGTACGGCGACGAGCGCCGCACCCGGCTGGTCGAGCGCGAGGCCGCGCAAGCCATCTCCGAGACCGAACTGCTGAGCAGCGAGCCGGTGACGGTGGTGCTGTCGCGCCTCGGGTGGGTGCGTGCCGCGAAGGGCCACGACATCGATGCGCGCGCCTTGAGCTACAAGACCGGCGACGAATTCCAGGCCGCGGCGCGCGGCCGCAATCTGCAGCAGGCGGTGTTCGTCGACTCGACCGGGCGCGCCTACAGCCTGGATGCGCACGCGCTGCCCGCCGCGCGCGGCTACGGCGAGCCGCTCTCCGGGCGCATCGACCCCCCGGACGGGGCGACCTTCGCCGCCGTGCTGCTGGGCGAGCCCGGGGACGCCTGGCTGCTCGCGAGCGACGCGGGCTACGGTTTCGCGGCGCGGCTCGGGGACCTGTATGCGCGCAACAAGAAGGGCAAGCAGGTGCTCAAGGTGCCGGAGAATTCGCAGGTGCTGGCGGCCGCGCCGATCCCGGGGCCGGAGGCGTTCGCGGTGTTCGTGAACAACGAGGGCGAGGTGCTCGCGCTGCCGGCCGCGCAGATCGAGACGATGAGCTCGGGCAAGGGGCAGAATCTCTACGGCATACCGGGCAGGAAGTCCGCGGACCGCGAGGAGTACCTGGTGGCGATGGCCGTGGTGGGTCCCGGGGAGACGCTCACGGTGCACAGCGGCAACAATGCGCCCATGAGGCTCAAGTACGACGAGCTCGGGCAGTTCGAGGACCGCAAGGGCCGGCGGCGGCAGCGCTTCTCGCGCGCCTACAAGCAGGTGGACCGGCTCGAGGTGGCGCCCGCCTGAGGACCCCTAGCGTTCCCCGGACATGGTGACGTCCTCGGGCGCGTTCACGAAGTAGCCCTGGATGAATTCGACGCCGAGCTGCCACAGCACGGCCATGGTGTTCGCGTCCTCGACGCGCTCGGCCACCGTCTCCACGCCCTTGCGCTTGGCCGCCTCCACGAGGCCCTTGACCCGCTGCTGCTGCAGCTGGTTGGTCGAGAGGCCCTGCATCAGCGACCCGTCGACCTTGATGAAGTGCATGTCGATGTCGGCGAGCAGCCGCAGCGGATCGCGGCCGGTGCCGAAGTGCTCGAGCGCGAAGCGGAAGCCGAGGTTGCGCACCGCCTGCGCGAATTCCTGGGTCTGGCGCACGTATTGATTGGCCAGATCCTCGGTCACCTGGATGCACAGCCGCTTCGGATCGATCTTGAGCGAGCGCAGCTGCGTCTGCAGCCAGGTGACCACGGTCTTGTCCAGGATGGTGTCCTTGGAGATGCGCACGAAGATGCAGCTCGCCTTGCGGTTGGCGACGAAGGACATGGACGCGCCGATCACCCAGCGGTCGATGTTCTTCATCAGATCGTTGCGCTCGGCCGCGGCGATGAACTCGGTCGGCAGGACCTCGTTGCCCTGCTCGTCGAGCATGCGCACGAGCACGTCGAACATGCCCTTGTCCTCGCCGAGCAGGCTCGCGATCGGCTGCTGCACCAGGCGGAACCGGTTCTCCATCAAGGCGGTCTTGATGTGCTTGACCCAGATGGTGTCGTAGGCTTTGACCCGCGTGTCGGCGTCGGACTTGATCACGGAGTGCATCTGGTTGCCGCCGAGTTCGCGGCCGCGGCGCGCGGCGTCGACGGCGTCGCCGACCGCGGCGCCGACGTCGGGATTGGCGGCCGCCAGCAGCCCGAGCCCCACGGTCACGGTGGCGGAGATGGTCTTGTCGTCGAGCGCGAAGACGTGCTGGCCGACGCGCTTGACGAAGTTCTCCGCCCAGGTCTCCGCGTCGCGCGCCGTGCCCCGCTCGAGCATGATGAGGAACGCGTTGCCGCCGAACCGGCCGCACAGGTCGTTCGCGGCGATCTGCGCGCGCAGCAGCTCGGCGAGCTGGGCCATGAAGTCCTCGCAGGCGAGGATGCCGATGGCGTTGCGGATGTCGTTGAAGCGGTCGGGCTTGATCAGGGCGAACAGCCGCACTCCGCCCTTGACCGGGTGGGTGCTGCGCTCGCGGACCGCCGCGATCAGGTGGCGCTGCTGCAGGAACTTGGTCGAGGCGTCGTTCTTGACCGCATCGGCGAGCTGCGCCTCGATGTTCGAGTCCTTGCCCTGGCGGGACGGAATGCTGATGCGCACCGCCGGCTCGCCCTCGTAGTCCGCCTTGGCGAGCGTGAGCTCGAGCGGCAGGCTCGATCCGTCCGTGAGCAGCGCCTGGGTCTTCAGCGCGTGGTCGGTCCACTTGCCCTGGAGGCAGGCGACCAGCGCGCCCTTGAGGGCGGGGTGGGTCTCCTGCTCGAACAGGTCCATGAGCGGGGTGCCGGTGAGCGCATCGTCGCCCACGTAGCCGAACAGTTCCAGCCAGGCGCGATTCGCATCGACGATGATGCCTTCCTGCACGTGCGTGATCGCGTCGGCCGAGCCGTCCAGGAAGTGCTGC
>JAJXZV010000303.1 GCA_021779875.1 Pseudomonadota bacterium | reverse complement strand
CGCGAGCGCCCGCACCGTGGCGCCGGACAGCGTGGTCGGCAGCCAGGCGTGCAGCAGGCCGCCGCCCCAGTCCACGGAGAAGCGCGCCCCGACCGCGCGCAGGTCCGCGCAGGTCGCGGCGGTCCGGCCGCCGGCGATCACGAGGCGCCATAGCGCCTGGTCCGGCGCGCCCGCATGGATGGCCGCGCGGCGCAGCCTTTCCCAGAGATTCGCGGCCTCGGGATCCTCGAGGCGCCCGAGCGCACCGGCGAAGGTCTGCGAGAGCACGGCCGCGCGCGCCTCGACCGACGGCCCGAAGCCCTCGAGGCGCAGCAGCGTGCGCGAGACGGAGCGCTCCGGGTCCTGCGGCAGGTACGCGGCCGCCGCCACCGCCTCGCCGGCGCGCAGCGCGCGCGCGAGCGCCGCCGCCGCCTGGGCGTCGTCCAGCCCGTCGAGGGTCAGCGTGAGCGTGCACCGCGGCCGCGGCACCACCTTGAGCGACACCTCGGTGAGCGCCGCGAGCTGGCCCCACGAGCCGCACAGGAGCTTCGACAGGTCGAAGCCCGTGACGTTCTTCACCACCCGGCCGCCGGCCTTGAAGATCTCGCCGCGCCCGGACACCGCGTGGAAGCCGAGCAGGTGGTCGCGCACGCTGCCGGCCGAGACCCGCCGCGGCCCCGCGAACCCCGCGGCCACCACGCCGCCGATCGTGGAGGCGCCGGCCGCGCCGAGCCCGAAGGGCTCGAACGCCAGCATCTGGCCCTGCTGCTCGAGCAGCGATTCGACGGCGGCGAGCGGCGTGCCGGCGCCCGCGGTGAGCACCAGTTCCGGCGGATCGTAGTCGATCACCCGGTCGAATCGGCGCATCGACACGGCCAGGGTCTCGCGCTGCGGGTGGCCGATGCCGCGCTTGGTGCCGCCGCCGACGATTTCGAGCGCCCGGCGCGAGGCCGCGGCCTCCTGCACCGCCGCCGCCAATTCCGCCGGGGTCGCCGGAACGATCTCGTTCATGTCAGAAGCGCGGCAGATCCGGATGAGGCAGCGCACCGTGGTGCACGTGCATCCGCCCGAGCTCGGCGCAGCGGCGCAGCTGCGGAAACACCTTGCCGGGATTGAGCAGCTGCTGCGGGTCGAAGGCGCACTTCAGGCGTTCCTGGTGCGCGAGGTCCACCTCGCTGAACATCACCGGCATCAGGTCGCGCTTCTCGATGCCCACGCCGTGCTCGCCCGTCAGCACGCCGCCCACCTCGACGCAGGCGCGCAGGATGTCGTTGCCGAACTGCTCGGCGCGCTCGAGCTGATCGGACTCGCCGGCGTCGTACAGGATGAGCGGGTGCAGATTGCCGTCGCCCGCGTGGAACACGTTCGCCACCCGCAGTCCGTATTGCTCGGACAGCGCCGCCATGCGGGTGAGCACCTCGGGCAGCCGGCGCCGGGGGATGGTGCCGTCCATGCAGATGTAGTCCGCTGCGATCCGCCCCACGGCGGGGAAGGCCGCCTTGCGGCCGGCCCAGAAGCGCAGCCGCTCCTCCTCGTCGCGCGAGACCCGCAGGCTCGCGCACGAGCGCCGCTCGGCGATGGCCGTGATCTCCTCGATCAGGTGCGCGCACTCGGCCTCGGGGCCGTCCACCTCCACGATGAGCAGCGCCGCCGCGTCGAGCGGATAGCCCGCGTGCACGAATTCCTCGGCCGCGCGGATCGCCGGCGCGTCCATCATCTCCATGCCCGCCGGGATGATGCCGGCGCCGATCACGTCGGCGACGCATTGGCCGGCGTCCTCGACGCTGCGAAAGCCCACCAGCATCGCCCGGGTCGCCTCGGGCTTGCGCAGCAGGCGCACGGTCACCTCCGTGACCACCCCGAGCAGCCCCTCGGAACCCACCACGACGCCGAGCAGATCGAGGCCCTGCGCCTCGAGCGTCGTACCGCCGAGCCGCAGGACGTCGCCGTTCATGAGCACGAACTCGACGCCGAGCACGTTGTTGGTCGTCAGGCCGTATTTCAGGCAGTGAACGCCGCCCGAGTTCTCCGCGACGTTGCCGCCGATCGAGCAGGCGATCTGGCTCGAGGGATCCGGAGCGTAGTAGAAATCGAGCGCCTCGACGGCGCGCGTCACGGCGAGATTGGTGACGCCGGGCTGCACCACGGCCGTGCCCGACTCGTAGTCCACGTCGAGGATCCGGTTGAAGCGCGCCATGCCGAGCAGCACCGCGTCGCCCAAGGGTAGGGCGCCGCCGGACAGCGAGGTGCCCGAGCCGCGCGGCACCACCTTGATCCCCGCGCCGTGGCAGTACCCGAGCACGGCGGCCACCTGCGCGGTGGTCTGCGGCAGCACCACCACCATGGGCGGCTGCCGGTAGGCGGAGAACCCGTCGCACTCGTAGGCGTGCAGGGACGCGGGGTCCGCGAGGACCCCGTCCGGCACCAGGCTGCGCAGCGCATCGATCACCTCGCCGCGGCGCGCGAGGATCGCCGGATCGATGGCTGGCAGCTTGATGCTCACCCGAGCGGCGATCAGTACAGGACGACGCTGCGGATCGACTTGCCCGCGTGCATCAGGTCGAACGCATCGTTGATCTTGTCGAGCGGCATCGTGTGGGTGATGAGCTCGTCGATGCGGATGCGCTTGTCCATGTACCAATCGACGATCTTGGGCACGTCGGTGCGGCCGCGCGCGCCGCCGAACGCCGAGCCCTTCCAGACCCGCCCGGTGACCAGCTGGAACGGGCGCGTCGCGATCTCCTTGCCCGCCTCGGCCACGCCGATGATGATCGACTCGCCCCAGCCGCGGTGGCAGCACTCGAGGGCCTGGCGCATCACGTCGGTGTTGCCCGTGCAGTCGAAGGAGTAGTCGGCGCCGCCGCCGGTGAGCTCGATGATCTTTGCGACCACGTTGTCGGTGGTCTTCGGATTGACGAAGTCGGTCATGCCGAAGGACTGCGCCATGGGGACCTTGGCGGGATTGACGTCCACGCCGATGATCTTGTTGGCGCCGACCAGCTTGGCGCCCTGGATGACGTTCAGGCCGATGCCGCCGAGGCCGAACACCACGACGTTCGCGCCCGGCTCCACCTTGGCGGTGTAGATCACCGCGCCGACGCCGGTGGTGACGCCGCAGCCGATGTAGCAGATCTTGTCGAAGGGCGCATCGTCACGCACCTTGGCGACCGCGATCGCCGGCATGACGGTGTAGTTCGAGAAGGTCGAGCAGCCCATGTAGTGGTAGATCGGCTTGCCCTTGTAGGAGAAGCGCGTGGTGCCGTCCGGCATCAGGCCCTTGCCCTGGGTCGCGCGGATCGCCGTGCACAGGTTCGACTTGCGCGACAGGCAGGTCTTGCACTCGCGGCACTCGGGCGTATAGAGCGGGATCACGTGATCGCCTGGCTTCACCGAGGTCACGCCCGGGCCGACCTCGCGCACGATGCCGGCGCCCTCGTGGCCCAGGATGGAGGGGAAGATGCCCTCCGAGTCCTTGCCCTCCAGAGTGTAGGCGTCGGTGTGGCACACCCCGGTCGCCATGATCTCGATCAGGACCTCCCCCGCCTTCGGTCCGTCGAGATCGACTTCCACGATCTCCAATGGTTTGTTCGGTGCGAATGCGACTGCTGCGCGTGTTTTCATAAAGCCTCGCTGCTCTTTTTGCTGGTTGACTCGAAGCGACGCATCATGCCTCATAGGGCCGATGTCGTCGGCGCGGCGAAATCTTAGCGCCTTTGCGGGCGCAGTAGGGTTCGCAGTTGGGCCCCTCGAGATGCTTTCGTGGCGCGCCGGGGGCAGCTATACTGCCATTGCTAGCGTGTATTTTTTTTCAACGAAATTCAGCGAGTTACCGTGTCCAGCAGCGAAACCTCCGATACCCAGTTCTTCAATACCTTCAGCGTGGTGCTCGGCCTGCTCATCGTCACCGCCATCGTGATCTTCGTGGCGGCGCGGCTGATCGGCGCCCATACGCAGGCCGTCTACGTGCAGAACGACCCGCTGCGCCTGAAGAGCGTGCAGGAGAATCTGCAGCCGTTCGCGCGCGAGGCGATCGCCGGCCAGGACAACAGCGCGCTCGCCGCGGCGGCGACTCCGCCGGCGGGAGCGGCGCCCGCGGCGGCCGTGCCGGCCACCGGCGAGCAGGCCTTCCAGCAGGTGTGCGCCGCGTGTCACGGCCTGGGCATCAACGGCGCGCCGAAGGCGGGGGATCGCGCCGCCTGGGCGCCGCGC
>JAJXZV010000158.1 GCA_021779875.1 Pseudomonadota bacterium | reverse complement strand
CGAGGCCTGCCCCTGCGGCTCGGGCAAGAAGTACAAGCATTGCCACGGGGCCTTGCAGCAAGCGAGCGGTTGAGTCCCGACACCCCCCCAGCGCGGCGCATTCACGTGGTCGCCGGCGTGCTGGTCGGCCCGGACGGCCGGGTGCTTATCGCCGAGCGTCCGCCGGGCCGGCATCTCGCGGGGGGCTGGGAGTTTCCGGGCGGCAAGCTCGAGCCGGGCGAGGAGCGGCTCGCGGGGCTCGGGCGCGAGCTCGCCGAGGAACTCGGCATCGTGCTGCTCGCGGCCGAGGAACTGCTCCGCCACGACATTCCCTATCCGGATCGCATCATCCTGCTCGACACCTGGCGGGTCACGCGCTGGCGCGGTGAGCCGCGCGGCCTCGAGGGGCAGGCGCTCAAGTGGGTGGCGCCGGCGCAATTGCCGGCCGAGCGCATCCTCGAGGGCAACCGGCCCATCGTCGAGGCGCTCCTCGGTCAGGGGCCCGGCGGGCCCGGCCGCAGCGCCTCGTCGAAGTAGCGCTCGATCATCGCGTACGCGTGCCGCCCGTCGTGCTGGCGCGTGAGCCCGTGCTTGGCGCCGGGATAGACCATCGCGTCGAAGGGCTTGCCGAGGTCCTGGAGCCGGCGAAAGAGCTTGGTGCTGTTCAGGAACAGGACGTTATCGTCCGCCATGCCGTGCATGACCAGGAGCCGGCCGGCGAGACCCGGGGCGTAGGGCAGCACGCCGCTCGCCTCGTAGCCCGCCGCATCGTCCTGCGGCCGGCCGAGATAGCGCTCGGTGTAGTGCGTGTCGTACAGGCGCCAGTCGGTGACCGGCGCGCCGGCGACACCGACCTTGAACAACTCCGGCGCCTTGAACATCAGCATCAGGGTCATGTAGCCGCCGTAGCTCCAGCCCCACACGCCGATGCGCCCGGGGTCGACGAAGGCCTGGGACTGCAGCCAGCGGGCGCCGCGCACCTGGTCGGCGACCTCGGCCTCGCCCATCCGGCCGTGGATCGGATTCTGGAAGGCGGTGCCGCGGAAGGCGCTGCCGCGGTTGTCGAGCTGGAACACCACGTAGCCGGCGCGCGTGAGGATCTGGATGAAGTTCGCGCCCATCCAGGTGTCGAGCACGCTCTGCACGCCCGGTCCTCCGTAGACCGTGACGATCGCGGGATGGCGCCGGCTCGGATCGAAGTGCCGGGGCTTGAACAGCCGGTAGTAGAGCGTCTGGCCGTCCTCGGCGGCGAGGCTGCCGAACTCGGCCACGGAATTGTCGGCGAGATACGGCGCGTCCGGGTGCGAGGCGTCGAGGCGGTTCTCGAGCAGCCAGGCCATCAGGCCGCCGTCGGGATTGCGCAGGCCGACCTGCGGGGGCTGCGTGCCGCTGTTGAACGAGTCGACGTAGAAGCGCGCGTCGGGCGACATGCTGACCGCATGGATGCCGCTCTCGCGCGAGATGCGCCGCACGACCGCCGGATCCGTCGTGTCGAGCGAGGCCGCGTACAGCTGCCGCTCGAGCGGGCTCGCCTCGGTGCCGGTGAAATAGACGAGCCGGCGCTCCTCGTCGACCGCCTTGACCGCGCGGGCGCGAAAGTCATCGACGTTCCAGGCGCCGGCGGTCAGGCGGCGCACCACCCGGCCCTGGTAGTCGTACAGGTACAGGTGCGAATAGCCGTCGCGCGCCGAGCACCAGATGAACTGCGGGGAGCGCTTGAGGAAGGTCAGGTCGTCGTTCAGGTCGATCCACGTGGGGCTCGTCTCGGTGAGCACCACGCGGCTGCGGCCGGTCGCCGCGTCGGCGAACAGCAGGTCGAGGCGCCGTTGGTCGCGCGACTGGCGCTGGATGGCGAGCGTGCGCCCGTCGGGCAGCCAGGTCACCCGCGCGAGGTAGATGTCGCGGTCCGCGCCGAGATCGATCCACACGACCTTGCCGCCGTGCAGGTCGGTGACCCCGAGCTGCACCAGCACGTTGGCCTCGCCGGCGGCGGGGTAGCGCTGCTCGAAGGTCGTCACGTTGTCCGCGGCGATCTCGAAGCGCTGCGTCAGCTTGACCGGACTCTCGTCGACGCGCACGAAGGCGAGGTGCGCGCCGTCGGGCGCCCACCAGTAGCCGGTGTCGCGGCCCATCTCCTCCTGGGCGACGAATTCGGCCATGCCGTTCTTGACGGGCCCGGCGCCGTCGCGCGTGAGCGTGAGCTCGCGCGCCCGGGCGATGTCGTAGGCGTACAGGTTCTGGGCGCGGACGTAGGCGACGAAGCCGCCGGCGGGCGACACGGTGGCGTCCGTGACGAAGCCGCCCGGGCCCGAGATCCGGCGCACCGGGTCGGCGCCGGACTTCGCGAGGTCGTAGTAGTACAGGCTGCCGTCGAGCGGGAACAGCAGCGCCTTGCCCGAGGGTGCGAAGGAATATTCGAGGATGCCGGAGTACGCGGCCGTCCGGCGTCGCTCGCGGCGCGCGAGCTCCTCGTCGGAGAGCCGCGCCGGCGTCGGCGCGAGCTCGGCCGAATCGACCAGGAGCCGCTCCTGGCCGTCGTGGATGTCGTACTCCCACAGGTCCAGCCGATCCTTGTCGCCGGCCTTGCCCTTCAGATAGGTCACACGGGAGCCGTCCGGGGACAGCTTCAGGCCCATGATGGTCGGCCCGGCGAGCGCGGGCGCATCGAACAGGCGGTCGATGGTGAGCTCCGCCGCCTGCGGACCGGAGGCCACCGCGCAGCCGACCAGCGCGGGCAACAGGAGACGTCCGGAGATGCGCGGCTCGGCCATGGGCGGTCAGTTCCTTGCGTGGCGGGGGTGGGCGGGCGCGGTCACCGGCGCACCAGCCGGTAGACGGTCTCGATGAGTTCGGTGACGCCGCGTTGGCGCATGCGCGCGTCGGCGGCCAGGATGTCGCGCCGCGAGAGCTGCTCGATGCGGTGCTGCGCCCCGTACAGCGCCTCGACTTCCCCGGCGGTCACCGGAAACGGCGGCCCGGCGATCTGCCCCGCGGGGTACTCGAGGGTGATCAGGAGCGTCGGCGTCCCGGGGCGCGTCAGCGCGGTCAGATGCCGCGCGTACGCCGCGCGCTGCGACGGTTCCCAGGCGATGAGCGCGGCCCGGTCGTACACGGCGTCGATGTGCCCGAGCTGCCCGGCGGTCACGGCGAACAGATCCGCGCGCAGCAGCGTGAGGCCCGGCGCTTCGTAGAGGTCGGCATCGGCGAGCACGCGCCGGCGGGCCGGCACGCCGTTCTCCGCGCAGAAGGCCTGCACGGCGAGGTCGGAGAGCTCCACGCCGAGCACCTCGTGACCCTGGTCGCGCAGCCACAGCAGGTCGAGAGTCTTGCCGCACAGGGGCACGAACACCCGGCTGCCGGGGGGCAGGTCGAGGGTGCTCCACAGGCGCGTCAGCGACGAATCCGCCGCCGCCTGATGGAAGCCGATCTGGCCGAGTCGCCAGCGGTCGTGCCAGAACTGCGGTTGCATCGCGCCGTCAGGCCTCCGGCGGCTCGAGCGGCGGCTCGTGCGGCCCCTCGAGGGCGTCGCCCGAGGCATCCGGGATCCGGTGCCGCTCGGCGAGCCACCCGCCGAGGTCGACCAGCCGGCAGCGCTCGCTGCAGAACGGGCGGTGCGCCGAGGCGGGGGTCCACTCGACCGGCCGCCGGCAGGTGGGGCATGGCACCCGGGTGGTCACGTCGCGCTCTCGCGGACGCTCAGGCGCACAGGGTCAGGTGGAAGGGCACGTCGACGTCCACGTGCACCGGGCGGGTGGCCGCGTCGGTCCAGGCGAGGAAACGGATGGTGCAGCGATGCGCGCTGCCGCTGATCTCGGGGAACAGGCCGACGTCCGGCGGCAGGGTCACGCGCACGAGCTGGCAAGGACTCTCGCGGTCGAACTGCAGCTGGTAGATGCCGCGCACGGCCACTTCCGCCTTGCGCCGGGCGTTCTGACGCGTGAGCCACAGGAGCTCCGAGATGCTGTCGCACAGCGGCCGGAGGAGCGCCAGCCAGCCGTCGAATTCCGCGGCACGCACCTCGGCCGGCCGGTTCAGCCAGAACGAGTAGTCCGGCAGATCGAAGTCGCAGGTGCCGCCCGGGATGGCGGTGCGGTGCTTGATGGCGGACAGGAATTCCGAATCGCGCAGCGAGCCCATGAAATGGGCGCCCGCGTTCGCGAGCTGCTCGCGCAGACGCACCAGGTTCGACATCACCGACTTGAGCCGCCCGGGGTCGACGCCGTTCTTGGTCTGATATTCCTTGAGGATGTTGACCGCGCGCTCGAGCTCCTTGAGCACGTCGCTGCGCGGGTCGCCGCGGGCGGTGATCGCCAGGATCTCGAGCAGGCTCGCCACCGCCGCGCGCGTGCTCCAGGGATTCGGGAACTCGCCGTGATAGGTCGCCTGGGTGTACAGGAACTCGAGCCGCAGGAACGTGCGCATGCGTTCGTTGAGCGGCTGCTCGTACACGATCGGCGCGAGTTCCGCCTCGGCATCGGTGTGCGGTTCGGGATGCGAGTTCATCCGCGTATTCTGATCCAAGCCCGGGCCCAGGGTAAACCTTCGATTTTGGCCGGCGTCAAGTTTCGGCGGCCGCCTGCGCGAGCCGCAGGTAGCGCTCGTGCAGGTCGTCCACCGCCTGGCGCAGTTCGGCGACGCCTCGCCGGTTGTCGAGCACGTCGTCCGCCCGCGCGAGCCGCTGGGCGCGGCTCGCCTGCGCCGCGAGCACGGCCTCGGCCTGCCGGCGCGTGCCGCCGTCCCGGGCCATCAAGCGTTCGATCTGCGCGGATTCGTCGACGTCGACCACGAGCACCCGGTCGACCCGGTCGAGGGCGCCGCCTTCGACCAGCAGCGGAATGGCGAGCACCACGTAGGGTCCCGCGGCCGCGTCGGCGAGCGCCTCGAGGCGCTCGCGGATCAGCGGGTGCAACAGGCCCTCGAGATCGCGGCGTGCGGCCGGATCCGCGAACACCCGCTCGCGCAGCGCCCGCCGGTCGAGCTGCCCGTCCGGCGCGCGCACGCCGGCACCGAATCGCGCCAGCACCGCGGCGAGTCCCGGCTGGCCGGGGGCGACCACCGCGCGGGCCACCTCGTCGGCGTCGATCACGGGGACGCCGAGCTCGGCGAAGCGCCGCGCCACGGTGCTCTTGCCGCTGCCGATGCCGCCCGTGAGTCCGATGCGCAGCCGCCGCCCCACGGGCCGCCCCTCTAAAGACCGCTCAGGCGCAGATAGCCGCTCAGGAGGTCCGGCCCGAACATCATCGCGAGCCAGCCCGCGGCCGCGAGATACGGTCCGAAGGGCATGGGGGCCGCCCGGTCGCGGCCGCGCAGGGCGATCATCAGGAGGCCGAGCACCGCCCCCGTGACCGCCGCCAGCAGGATCACCAGCGGCAGCAGCTGCCAGCCCAGCCAGGCGCCCAGGGCCGCGAACAGCTTGAAGTCGCCGTAGCCCATGCCCTCCTTGCCGGTCGCCAGCCGGAAGGCGTGGTACACCAGCCATAGGGACAGGTAGCCGCAGGCCGCGCCCAGCAGGGCATCGCGCGGGCTCACCGGCAGGGGCAGGCCGGCCACGGGGCCGATGACCGCCGCGGCGATCAGGCCGGCCCAGAGCAGGGGCAGGGTGAGGTCATCGGGCAGCAGCTGATGATCCATGTCGATGACCGTGAGCGCGATCAGCGACCAGGTCAGGACCAGGCCGCACGCGGCCGCGGCGCCGAAGCCGAAATGCCAGGCCACCCAGGCCGAGGCCCAGCCGGTGGCGAGTTCCACCACGGGGTAACGCGGTGAGATGCGCGCCCGGCAGGCGGCGCAGCGGCCCTTCAACAGCAGCCAGCTCACCACCGGGATGTTCTGCCAGGCCTTGATCGGCGCGTGGCAGGCCGGGCAGGCGGAGGGGGGAAAGCTCAAGGTGAAGCGCTCCACCACGATGGTGGTGGCCGCGGCGGCGTCGTCGTCACCGGGCAGGTATTCGGCGGCTTCGGCGCGCCACTGCCGCTCGAGCATGATGGGCAGCCGGTGGATGACCACGTTCAGGAAGCTGCCGACGATCAGCCCGAGCACGAACACCGCGCCCGAGAACAACGCCGGGCTCTCGGCGAACGTGACGGCGAGTTCGTGCAGCATGGTTCAGGCGCCCGGGGGCGGCGCCTCGCGGTTCGTCGCCTTAGACGACGGAACCCAGCTTGAAGATGGGCAGGTACATGGCGATCACCATGCCGCCCACCAGCACGCCGAGCACCGCCATGATGAGCGGCTCCATCAGGCTCGACATGCTGTCGACCGCGGCGTCCACCTCGGACTCGTAGAAGTCCGCCACCTTGGCCGACATCGAATCGAGCGAGCCGGCCTCCTCGCCCACGGCGATCATCTGCACCACCATGTTGGGGAACAGGCCGGTGTTGTCCATGGCCCTCTGCAGGCGCTGGCCGGTGGCCACCTCGTCCTTCATGCGCAGCGTCGCCTCCTCGTAGACGATGTTGCCGGTGGCGCCCGCGACCGACTGCATGGCTTCGACCAGGGGCACGCCGGCGGCGAACATGGTCGAGAGAGTGCGCGCGAAGCGGGCGATCGCGGCCTTGATCAGGATGGGCCCGATGATGGGAGCTTTGAGCATGATCCGGTCGAGGTTGCGGCGCATGTTGCGCGAGCGCTTCTTGAAATACAGGAACGTATAGCCGCCGCCCACCGCGGCGATGAGCAGCAGCCAGCCGCGATGCTGCATGAAGCGGGACAGATCGACCACGAACTGCGTGAACGCGGGCAGATCCGCGCCGAAGCCCTTGAACAGCGACTCGAACTGCGGAATCACGAAGATCAGCAGGATGACCGACACGATCACCGCCACGACCAGCACGGCCGCGGGGTAGAACAGCGCCTTCTTGATCTTCTTCTTGAGCGCCTCGGTCTTCTCCTTGTAGGTCGCGATCTTGTCGAGCAGGGTCTCGAGCGCGCCGGCTTGTTCGCCGGCCTCCACCAGATTCACGAACAGATCGTCGAAGTACAGCGGGAATTTCGCGAGCGACTCGTGCAGCGTGCTGCCGCCCTCGATGTTCGCCTTGATGTCCAGGATCAGCTTCTGCATGGCGGGCTTCTCGTGACCGTTGCCCACGATCTCGAAGGACTGCACCATGGGGATGCCCGAGGCCATCATGGTGGCGAGCTGCCGGCTGAACACGGCGATGTCCATGGGCGTGATCTTGCCGCCGGACTTGAAGGCGTTGCTCTGGGTCTTGATCCGGGTGGCGGCGACGCCCTGGCGCCGCAGGTCGGCTCGCAGCGCGGCCTCGTTGGCGGCGAGCGACTTGCCGCGCACCTTGTTGCCGCGCTTGTCCTTGCCTTCCCAGAGATACTGGGTTTCCTTCTTACCGGCGACTGCTGATACGGCCATGGGTCGATCCTTGCGAGAGACTGCTTACTCGATCGTGACGTTGTTGATTTCTTCGAGGCTGGTCAACCCGTCCATGACCTTCTGGAGGCCCGAACGCCGCAGGTTCCAGACCCCGTCCTTGGCCGCCTGGTCGGCGATGTCGAGCGCGCCGCCGCCCTCCATGATGATGCGGCCGATGGTCTCGGTGACCGGCATGACCTGGTAGATGCCGACCCGGCCCTTGTAGCCGTCGGTGCACTGGCTGCAGCCCACGGCCTTGTGGACGCGGATGCCCTTGGCGATGTCCGCATCGTCGAAGCCTTCCTTCTTGAGGGCCTCGGCCGGAATGTCCATGGGCTGCTTGCAATTGGCACAGAGGCGGCGGGCGAGACGTTGCGCGATGATCAGGCTCACGGAGGTGGCGATGGCATAGGGTTTGACGCCCATGTCGACCATGCGGGTGAGCGTCTGCGGCGCGTCGTTGGTATGGAGCGTCGAGAGCACCAAGTGGCCGGTCTGCGCCGCCTTGATGGCGATCTCCGCGGTCTCGAGGTCGCGGATCTCGCCGACCATGATCACGTCCGGGTCCTGGCGCAGGAAGGCGCGCAGGGCGGCGGCGAAGGTCAGGCCCACGCGCGGATTGACGTTCACCTGGTTGATGCCGGGGAGGTTGATTTCCGCGGGGTCCTCGGCGGTCGAGATGTTGCAGTCCTCGGTATTGAGGATGTTGAGGCCGGTGTACAGCGACACGGTCTTGCCGCTGCCGGTGGGTCCCGTGACCAGGATCATGCCCTGAGGCTTGGCGAGGTAGCGCAGGTAGATCTCCCGCTGGATCGCCTCGTAGCCCAGGGCATCGATGCCGAGCATGGCGCTCGAGGGGTCGAGGATACGGGTCACCACCTTCTCGCCGAACAGGGTGGGGCAGGTGCTGACGCGAAAATCGATGGCGCGGTTCTTGGAGAGCCGCATCTTGATGCGGCCGTCCTGCGGCACGCGGCGCTCGGCGATGTCAAGGCGCGCCATGACCTTGAGCCGCGCCACGATCTTGGTGGCGAGCTGCACGGGCGGCAGCGCGATCTCCTTCAGGACGCCGTCGAGCCGGGTGCGGATCCGGAAGGACTTCTCGTAGGGCTCGAAGTGGATGTCCGACGCCCCACGCTTGATGGCGTCCAGCATGATCTTGTTGACGAAGCGCACGATGGGCGCGTCCTCGACGTCGTCGCGGGCGAGCGCGTCGGGGTTCGCCTCCTCGTCGCCGCCGGTGACCTCGAGGTTCTCGAGGTCGAAGTCGTCCTCGCCGAGGCTCGGCATCACGGCTTCGGCCTGCTCGATGGCCCGCGTTACCGCCGCCTGCAGTTTGTCGTCCTCGACCACCACGAACTCGATGCTCATGGAGGTCTGGAAGCGGATCTCGTCCAGGGCGTGCAGGTTCGCGGGGTCGGAGACGGCCAGGAACAGCCGCCGGCCGCGCTTCATGAGCGGCAGCACGCGGTGCTTCTGCAGCAGCTTGTCGCTCACCGCCTTGACCGCGTCCATGTCGACGGCGATCGAATCCAGATCGAGCAGCGGCACGCCGAACTCGTGCGAGGCGGAGATCGCGATGTCGCGCGCCGTGGCCTGGTTGGCCGCCACGAGGTGCGAGACCAGGCTCACCCGCTTTTCCTTGGACTTGGCGATCGCGTCCAGCATGGCGGCTTCGTCTACCAGCCCGTCCTGGACCAGGCGCTGCGGCAGGCCGCCGAGGGCGGCGCGTCCAGAGCTGCCGGGGGCGGCTAATGCATTGTCATTCATGGACTTACGATGAACCCCGCGCTATTGAGCACGTACTATCGGGAGATCGACGGCCAAATGTCAAATCACCGGCCGATGATGGCACATCACGGCCGGGGTGCTCGTGACATCGCTCGCAATTCCGCCGGCGTTGCCGCCTGATTTTCTTGCGATGCAAAGAAAGAAGCCCCTCCGGGGAGGGGCTTCAGGTTGCCTGTCGAAAGGGCCTAGGCGGCCCCAACGAGGGCGATTACTTGCACTGGGTCGGAACCCACTTGGCCTGCAAGGTGCCCAACGCAGCCGCACCCAGTCCGGCGGCGGTAGCCGTGCCGCTGGTCGTCGAGGTGCACGCCCAGTCGATGTTGCCCGACAACCCCGTCGCGAGCACCGCCTTGTTGATGAACGGGCTGAACAGGATGGTCTGGTTGCCGGCGAGGGCCGGGATGCCCGTGGCCGTTCCGTCCATGGTCACCGTGATGACGCCGGTGGTCTGATTGATCTGGATGTTATTCACGTACTTGGTCGGCAGGAACGAGCTGTTCCAGGCGAGGGCCGACGCGGTCAAGCCCGTGATGTCGCCCGACTGGAAGCCCTCGGCCACCGCGGTCTTCGCCGAATCGGCGAGGTTCAGGCCTTCCGTGACCTTCGCGCGGATCGTGTAATCCTGATACGCCGGGATGGCGATGGCCGCCAAGATGCCGATGATCGCGACCACGATCATCAACTCGATGAGAGTGAAGCCCTTTTGCAGGTTCTTAGACATATGAACTCCTAGTGGCAGATACGAACGTTCGTGATACAGAGCAACGGCTTGCGCCCGTGCCCCGATCAAAGCAAGTCGCATGCCATTCTGCGGGAGCGCGGCCAACTTACTGAAATAACTTGAAATATCCGGCGCTTCTCGTGCGATGCAAGGCTATCGCCTGTCGCCGAAGAGCGCCAAATCGGACCCGGCTGGTCAGCTATGGACAAAAAATGTCAGTCGGCGCCGCGGATTCCCCGGGCCGGCGACGCTGACTTCACTTCGTGGCGGCGGGAACAACTCTTGCGAAGTAGCGCCCGTGGCGCCGGCCGCACTCCAGGCGTATGGAGCCGTCGAGCCAATCAGCCTGACGGCCGAGATACAGTTCGCCGCCCTCCACCATTTCCTGGTGGGCGCGCAAATGGCCGTGATTCACCCAGGCGTTCAGGTCGGTATTGAGATAGATGCGCGACCATTCGGTGCCGATGTGCTCGGTCACCGGGCGAGGCGGCTGGAACAGAGCCGGACAGGCGTCTTCCAGGCGATCGAGTGCCTCGTTCGCCAGACGCTCCTCGGTGCGATCCGCTGCGTGATCGCCCGGGTCGGACACGACTGCGCAGGTGGCGAGGCTCGTATGATCCTCGATCGGGCGAATGGTGGTTGGCCCGGCGTGCGCCGATGCGACCGTGAAATCCATGGCCGGCGGCGGCAGGCCCTCGACGGTGATGGTCGCGCAGTCGGCCGGGTTGACGCGCAGCCCAAAGCGCTCGAGGTAGCGGTCGACGCGCGTGACGCTCGGCTGGCGCCGCGCATCATCCGGGTAGATTCGCTCGCCCGTAATCAATACGCGCACCCGGGGAGCGTATCGGCGGATGAGTGCGCCGACGTGCCGCCCGTTGGCGCCCTGCGGGCCCAGCGCGTAGGCGCTCGAGAAATTGACGAGCCCCGACGCCGCCGGTAGAAACGGCGCGATGTAGGATTTCGATTCCCCGCCGATCGTCAAATACAGGTAGGGCGTCGTGCGCAGGGGCTCGGGAACCCGCACGTCGAACCATGGGCCGCCCCAGGCCACCGAATCCCAGCGATATTGGGTGCCCAGCCCGAGCTGCACGAGTTGCACGCCGAGCGCGAACGCGAATACATAATTGCGCAGCTTCGCCTGTCCGCGAAATACCTCGAACGACAGACCGACCAGGGCGACCCCGGCGAGGCAGGCGCCCGCGAGGAAATAGCGGCCGTTTCCGGAGGCGTACAGCCAGAGCGTCCAATCCACGATCAGAGTGAGTGACATCGCCACGGTGACCCGGCGCGCGGCGATCGAACGGGCGGTCGCCTGCCGCGCATCGCCTCGGCGTCGCCGGATCCACGAGAGCACCGGCCATGCCGCGAGCAACAGCACGAACGCGGCATAGCGCGGGTCCGGCGACATCAACTCCGTCTGCACCATGGGCGCGGGATCGATGGTCGTGAACGGTCGCAGCAGGCCCTCGACGAACGTGCTCGGAATGAAGCGGTAATGACGCAAGGGCGCGGTGGGAAATTCCGGGGAGTGGAACCAGTTGTTGAACAGCGGAAACAACGGATTGCCGAAGGCGTTCTCCATCCGCCACGCCCAGGGCGCGGCGACCGCCAGGAATCCGGCGCCGAGGGCCAGGCCGTAGAGGGCCGCCGTGCGCCATCGCTGGGCGGAGGGCAGCGGCAGGGCCGCGAACATCGCGAAGGTGGCGAGCGCATGCACCGCATTGGTGAGCTTGAGCCCCGAGGCGGCGCCGAGCAGCAATCCGGCGGCCACGATCCACGACGTCCTCGGCCGGTGGATCGCCCGGCCGAGCAACAGCCAGCCGGCCAGCACCAGTTCGGCCGTGGTGATGTCCGCGAAGCTCGAGCCGATCTCCTGCAGCAGGATGGGATTGGCCGCGGTCAGCGCCACTGCGCTCAGACCCGTGAGGAGCCGGGCTCTGGGCACCTCGGAGGGTGAGACCAGCAGGCCGAGTTCGAACGACAGCGCCAGAATGGCGCTGTGAACCACGGCCAGGAGGGAGGCGACCAGCAGGGCCGGCAGGCCGCTGGCGGCCAACACATAGAAAGGAACGTAGGCGAGCGGATTGAGATAGGACTGGAATCCGCCCGCGAAGTAATCCTGTCCCAGGCGATCGTGCAGGGCGCTGAAGCCCGCGTAGAAGTGGTAACTGAGCGTGTCCCAGGCCATCTCCTTGCCGAGGACGCCGTTGACGGCGAGCGCGAAGATCGCGCAGCCCAGGTAGACGAGACCGCGGTACGGCACCGGCGGCGGGATGTCACTCTCGCGGGTTGCGGTCGATGGGTCATTCATGCGGTTCATGACGGCTCCGGTCGGTCCGTTCCTCGTGATATTCCTCTTCCGCGTTGACGTTCCAGATGTCCGCCCGCCCCCGTCCGCCGTGAATCATGGCCTCGACCGCGGCATTTGCCGCCAGCATGGAATGATCCTGATTGTTGTACCGGTGCATGCCGTTGCGGCCCACCGGGTAGAGATTCACGAATCGATCCAGATGGGTGCGCACGGCGCCGAAATCGCGGTACTCGCCGAAATACGCCGGATACGCCTTGGGAACGCGCACCACCGTGCCGTCGAGCACGTCGCGCCGGTCGATCAGCCCGATCTGCTCGAGTTCCCGGGAGGCGAAATCGATGAGGCGCTCGTCGGTCATCGACCACAGGTCGTCGCCCTCCCGGCAGAAATACTCAAGGCCCAGCCAGATGGTGTCGGGCCGCGCGACCAGCGCCGGACTCCAGTTGTTGAAGACCTGCAGGCGCCCCAACTTGACGTCGGGCTCCTGGATGTAGATCCAATTATCCGGCGGCATGCCGTTCGGAAGGTCTTCCGCGCTCGGCGTGCCCGTGGACCGCATTCGCGCGACCAGGAGTCCCACGGTGAGGAAGTCCCGATAGGGCAGATGCCGTGCGATCCGCAGGATCCGCGGATCCTCGGGGCGCAGCATCGGCATGAGTTCCCCGATCGGCATGCTCGAGACGAAGTGATCGCACGCCAGGCGCCGCACGGTTCGCGACCGTTGGTCGCGCACGTGCACCCCTCGGATGGCCTGTCCGTCGTGATCGATGGCGACGACGCGGTGATGCAGCTCGATGGCGCCGCCCAGCGAGGTGACCTTGCGCGCCACCGCCTCCCACATCTGGCCGGGTCCGAGCCGGGGGTAGAGGAACCGCTCGATGAGGCTGGTCTCGGTGCCCTTCTGGGCGGTGTCCCGCGCCGATCGCAGGGGGCGGGTCAATGCATGGGAAACGGCCTTGAGGATGGACAGGCCCTTGATGCGCTGGGAGCCCCATTCGGCCGAAATCTCTCGGCAGCTGACCCCCCAGACCTTCTCGGTGTAGTCCTTGAAGAACGTCCGATAGAGCCGGTCGCCGAATCGATTGATGAAGAAATCCTCGAGCGAGGCTTCCGCGCGCCGCGGCCGGCATTGCGACCGCGCGTAGCTCAGCCCGATTCGGGCGGTCTCGAGCGCGCCGATGTTGCGCAGGGTCCTCAGATCCAGCTTCAAGGGATAGTCGAAGAATCGGCGCCGGTAGAAGATTCGCGAGAGACGCCGGCGGACCAGCAGGGCCGCCTCCGCCGTCGACGCCACCCTGGATTCGGGAATGAACGGCCGCGACCGTCCCTGGTACGCCAGGTGCAGCGACGGCGCCGCCGCGGCGTCCTCGGAGGACACCGGCAGGATCTCCTGCCACCAGCGCATCACCCAGTCGGATTTCGAGAAAAAACGATGTCCGCCGAGATCCATGCGGTTGCCGCGGTATTCGACGGTCTTGGAAATGCCGCCGACCTGCGCGTCCGCCTCGAGCACGATCGGCGTGATGTCGGAGCGGCGCAACAGCTCGAGCGCGGCGGTCAGCCCGGCCGGGCCGGCGCCCGCGATCACGGCCACGGGTTTCGATGTTGAGATGTCGGACATGGGTTCGGAAACTTTCGCGGACGGCGGAGTCCTCGGTCAACGAGGCCGCCTGGCGGTGCTTCTCCATGAATGGCTGGTCGATGGCATGATGTTCTGCGCGCGACAGTATACTGAGATGCCCGCCGGTATCCCGGGAGCCGACCGAACGTCCGTACATGACAAAGCTGATCAATATCGCCGCATTGCTCGTGTTCACGCTGGCGCTGGCCATCGGTCAGCTCCTGTTCAAGCACGTCGGCGATGCGCTTCGCGGCCGGCCGATGGCGGAGGCCGCACTGGCGCTGGCGCGCCAGCCGGCGCTGTATGCGGCGCTGGCGATCTATGGTCTGTCGACGCTGCTCTGGATATGGATCCTCACCCGGATTTCGCTGGTGCAGGCCTATCCTTGGGTCGCGGTCGGCATCATCGTCGTGCCCATCGCGAGTCGCCTCGTGTACCACGAGGCTGCCGGCCCGATGTATTGGGTCGGTGCGGCGCTTTGTGCGATCGGCGTGGTGCTCACGCAGTATTCGAGCGGATGACGCGCCGCGCCGGCGCATTTCGCTGCGTCCCATGACCATCAATGCCCAATACAATGTCGCGGCGCCGGACAGCCTGGCGGCACGGCTCGCGGGCCGCCAGCGCCGCAAGATGTTCGACCGGTTCCTATCCGCCTCCGGCATCGAGCCGGCCGACACGCTCCTCGACGTCGGCGCGACCAGCGACCGCTCCTACGAGCACTCCAATTACGTGGAGGCGTGGTATCCGCACAAGGATCGGATCACCGCGGTCGGGATCGACGATGCATCCTTCCTCGAGCAGCTGTACCCGGGCCTCACGTATCGACGGGCCGATGGCCGGGCGCTGCCGTTCCCGGATCTTGCCTTCGACTATGCGCATTCGAGCGCGGTGATCGAGCACGTGGGGTCCAGAGCCGATCAGGCTGGGCTCCTGCGTGAACTGTGGCGCGTCTGCCGCAAGGGGTTGTTCGTCACCACGCCGAACCGGTGGTTTCCGGTGGAGTTTCACAGCACGATTCCCCTGATTCACTGGTTGCCCGCGCCTGCGTTCCGCGCGGCGTTGCGGGCCGCCGGACTCGATATGCTCGCCGACGAGGCGAACCTGAACCTGATGTGCCGCCGCGACCTGCGGCAGGCCGCGGCCCGGGCCGGCATCACCGGCGCCCGGGTCGAGGGCGTCCGCCTCGGGGGCTGGACCAGCAATCTAGTGCTGATCGCGCTCAAGGGCCGGTAAGCCGCCGCGTGAACAGGATCTGGCGCCGCAGGATGAAATTGCTGGTGAACGTGCCGCCAGCCGCCGCGCCCTTGGCGGCCAGGTAGTGCACGCCGAGGCGGTCGACCAGCACGTACAGCACCGTGACGTTCACCGCGAGCCCGATGGCGCCGAGGCCCAAGAACACGACGAATTCGACGCGTCGATCGGACAGCCGGTGCCGCGTGAAGGCGATCCTGACGGCCAGCGCATAGGCGACCCAGGCACCCGTTAAAAAGGAGAGGGTCGCCGCGATCAAATAGGGACAGCCGGCCACGGACACCAGCATCCACAGCAGGCCGACGTCGACCAGCAGCGCGGTGAGCGAGGCCGCGGCGTAGCCGGCGGCTTCCCGCAGGAGGGTCTTCACGGCGGCGCGACTCCGGCCCGAAACCCCCGGCAATCGTACAGATTCCAGTTCAGCCACGGGCCGCCGCGCGGCGCCGCGGCCGCGGTGAGTCCGACCCGCTCTCGGGCGACCACGAAGCCGAGGTCTGGATCGCGGCACATCTGCGCAAGCGCCGCCGCCGTCAGCGGTGCGAACGATCCGAGCGAGGAGGAGGAGGCGCCGCCACGGCCGGGCGCATGGCGAGACGACAGGCGCCACGTCGAATCCCACACCGGCCGCACCACCTCGGAGCGACGCCGATTCTCCTCCGCCGTCGCGCGCGAAAACACCACGCCGGATGACTGATCGATGGACAGATAGCTGGGCCGCTGCAGTGAGAACCAGGCCAGCACCGGCGATACCGGGTTGGGCACCACCAGAACGTTGGCGTCGGGCGGGATCACACGGCGCCATTCCTGCAATTCGGGTGCGAGCGGGCGAACCTCGACGCGGGAACCGCCGTGCACGGCGGCGGGCAGCGTCACGCCGAGGGCGAGCAACAGCGCCGCGCAGACGGCCCCGAGTGCGGCGGTCGAGGCGAGGGCGCGAACCAGCCGCAGGTAAACCCACGCAAGGGCCAGGGCGAGGGGCTCGAGCTTGAGCAGGTCCCGGATCACGGCGAGCGCGTCCGGACGGGGGTCCGCGCGCCAGAGCGCGCTCGGCAGAATCGGCCACGCGCGCATGGCCGCCCAGGCCAGGGCGGCCGCGCCGACCAGAGCGGCCGCCGGCCGGGAATCGCGAGGCAGGTCAGGGCAGATTCGGTCCCGGCTCAGCCAGATCGGCAGCGCGAGCGCGATCAGCAGCGCGCCGTCGGCGGCGTCGACGGCCCAGCCGGCGACCAGCAAGGCGGCGGCCAGCGGCCCGCGACCGGACGCCCTCCACAGGCGAGTCGCGCCCGAGGGCACCAGCAGCAGGCCGGCGCAGGCGCTCACCCAGATCCAGCGCCACGCCTGTCCCTGCAGAAGGGCCGCGACCGGACCCACGCAGCTGCCGATCAGGGCCACCGCCATGCCGGAGGCACCGACCAGCAGTGCGCGGGTGCCCAACTTGCGTGCCTTCGGATCGTCGAGGACGAGCGCGCAGAGTGCGAGCGACAGCAGCGGCCGCGCGGTGATCCTCCAGTCATCGAACGACCAGGTTTGCAGCAGCAGGAACTTGGAGCGTTCGCGCACCACTTCCAGCCAGGCCGGATCCATCACCGCGAGCAGGCCGTCCGGCTTGGCAGCGTGCACGGCGTACCAGGCCACGCCGAGCGCGCCCGCGACACCGGCGGCGGCACCCCACAGCGCCGTGCGCAGCGGCAGCGACAGGGCCAGCAACAGCAGCACCCCGGGCAGCGCCATCAGCGGATGCACCATGAGCGCGGCGGCGCCGGTCAGGAACGCGGGGATCACCGCGCCGCGCGTGTGCAGCGCCAGCGCGGCCACGACGAGCGCCTCGGC
>JAJXZV010000064.1 GCA_021779875.1 Pseudomonadota bacterium | reverse complement strand
CGCGCCGCGCGCCGCCCGCGCCGCTGAGCCGATGCGCCGCCGCATCAAGCTGAAGATCCTCGATCCGCGCATCGGCCGGGAGTTCCCCCTGCCCGCGCCGGCGACCGCGGGCTCCGCCGGCCTGGATCTGCGCGCCTGCCTCGACGCGCCGCTCACGCTCGAGCCCGGCGCCGCCGAACTGCTGCCCACCGGCCTCGCCATCCACCTCGAGGACCCGGGCCTCGCGGCCATGGTGCTGCCGCGCTCGGGCCTCGGCGTCCGGCACGGCATCGTGCTCGGCAACCTCGTGGGCCTGATCGATTCGGACTACCAGGGGCCGCTGATGGTGTCCTGCTGGAACCGGAGCGCGCGGCCCTTCACGGTCGAGCCCGGCGAGCGCATCGCGCAGATGGTGATCGTGCCGGTGGTGCGCGCGGATTTCGAGCTGGTCGAGGAATTCACCGCGAGCGACCGCGGCGGCGGCGGCTTCGGCAGCTCCGGCCGCCACTGAGGCGGCCGGAATCTCGGCGCTCGCGCCGCATATGCGGCTGGCGCGAATCCAGCCTGCCCGCCATGCTCGCCCGCATGACGATTCGAGACTGGCCGAGCGACGAACGGCCGCGGGAGAAGCTGCTGCAGCGGGGCGCCAACGCGCTCTCCGACGCCGAGTTGCTCGCGATCCTGCTGCGCACCGGGACCCGCGGCCACTCGGCGCTCGACCTGGCGCGCGACGTGCTGGCGGACTTCCGCTCGCTGCGCAAGCTCCTGGCCGCCGACCGGCGGCGCTTCTGCGCGGTGCCGGGCCTGGGGCCGGCGCGCTTCGCGGAGCTGCAGGCCGCGGTGGAGCTGTCGCGCCGACAGCTCGGCGAGTCGCTGCGCGTCGGGCCGTCGCTGTCGAGCCCGCGCGTCACCGCCGAGTTCCTGCGCGCGCGCCTGCGCGACCTCGAGCACGAGGTGTTCTGCTGCCTGTATCTCGACAAGCGGCACCGGCTGCTGCACTTCGAGGAGCTGTTCCGCGGCACGCTCGACGGCGCGAGCGTGCACCCGCGCGAGATCGTCAAGCTCGCGCTGCAGCGCAACTGCGCGGCGATCATCGTCGCCCACAACCACCCCTCCGGGGTCGCCGAACCCAGCCAGGCCGACGAGCTCGTCACCCAGCGCCTTAAAGAAGCGCTCGCCCTGGTCGACGTCCGCCTGCTCGATCACATCATCGTCGGCGACGGCGCCAGCGTCTCGCTGGCCGAGCGCGGCCTGCTCTAGGATCCGCGCTCGCGGCCGCGCCCCGCCCAACCCTCTGAGGCGGCAGCCTTTTCCTCCGGCCGCCTTGCCGGGGACTCACGGGCCTGGTATAAAGCGCGGCTCGGCAATAGTCGGCCGCTTCGGCCACCAGCTTATAGGGTTTACGCCATGTCGCGAGTCTGCCAAGTCACGGGCAAGGGCCCGAAGACCGGAAATACGGTATCCCATGCGAACAATCGCAAGCGCCGCCGTTTCCTGCCGAATCTGCACACCCACCGCTTCTGGCTGGAGTCGGAGCGGCGCTTCGTGAGCCTGCGCGTGACCACCCGCGGCCTGCGCACCATCGAGAAGCGCGGCGTGGAAGTGGTGGTCGCGGATCTGCGCGCCCAGGGCGTCAAGGTTTAAGGAGCTGCACATGCGCGACAAGATCAAGCTGGTGTCGTCCGCCGGAACCGGCCACTTCTACACCACCACCAAGAACAAGCGTCTGCATCCGGACAAGATGGAGACCAAGAAATTCGATCCGGTCGTGCGCAAGCACGTCGCGTACAAGGAATCGAAGATCAAGTAGCCGCCGTCGCGGGCGCCCGCCCCACGGCATGCCCGAACTGCCCGAAGTCGAGACCACCCGGCGCGGCATCGCACCCGCGATCGCCGGCCGCCGCGTATGCGACGTGCTCGTGCGCGAGCGGCGCCTGCGCTGGCCGATCGAGGCGGGCTTCGAGTCGGCGCTGCTCGGCGCCACGGTGCGCGCGGTCGAGCGGCGCGCCAAGTACCTGCTGATCCGCTTCGACACCGGCACGCTGCTGGTGCACCTCGGCATGTCGGGGAGCCTGCGCGTGCTCGACGCCGCGGTGGCGCCGCGGCCGCACGATCACTGGGATCTCGTGTTCGATTCGGGCCGGGTGCTGCGCTTCCACGATCCGCGGCGTTTCGGCAGCGCGCATTTCACGGCCGCCGACCCGCTCGACCACCCGCTGCTGCGCCGC
The DNA here is from genome assembly GCA_021779875.1 of Pseudomonadota bacterium. Taxonomy (GTDB): domain Bacteria; phylum Pseudomonadota; class Gammaproteobacteria; order Steroidobacterales; family Steroidobacteraceae; genus Bog-1198. The sequence continues at coordinate 2,021 of JAJXZV010000064.1, read as the reverse complement.
CTCGCGCCGGAGCCGCTCGGCGGGGACTTCGACGGCGGCTACCTGCATCGGGCCAGCCGCGGCCGCGGCGTGGCGCTCAAGGCGTTCGTCATGAATTCCCGGCTGGTCGTCGGCGTGGGCAACATCTATGCGAGCGAGGCGCTGTTCCGGGCCGGGTTGGCGCCGCGCCGGGCCGCGCGGCGCCTGTCCCGGGCGCAGGCGCAGGCCCTGGCCCAGGCCATCAAGTCGGTGCTCGGCGAGGCCATCGAGACGGGCGGCACGACGCTGCGGGACTACGTGAATGCCGACGGCGCGCCCGGGTACTTCCGCCAGAAGCTCTACGTGTACGAGCGGGCCGGCGAACCCTGCCGGGTGTGCGGCACCGCCGTCCGGCACGCCGTCCAGGCACGGCGCTCGACCTACTGGTGCCCCCACTGCCAGCGCTAGCCGCGCCCGCGCGGCGGGCCGGCCCTCAATAGACGAGACCGACGCCCTCGCCGCGCGGATCGGAGGCCGCCTCGACCTTGCCGGTGGCGTAGTCCCAGGTGATGACCTGCATGTTGCCCCAGCGCCGGCGGCCCGCCTCGAGCACGTGCCCCATGGCGGTCAGGGCGGCGCTCTCTTGCTCGCTCAACGCGTCCTGCTCGTAGGTGATCACGTCCGGCAGGTACTGGTGATGGTAGCGGGGATCGGCGACGATCTGGGCGGCGCTCATGCCGTCGAGATAATCGAGCGTGCCCAGGATCACCATGCTGATGATGGTGCTGCCGCCCGGCGAGCCGACGATCATGAGTCCCTTCGGGGTCTCGACGAAGGTCGGTGTCATGCTGGAGAGGCTGCGCTTGCCCGGCGCCACCGCGTTCGCATCGTTCCCCACCAGGCCGAAGGCGTTCGGCGTGCCCGCCTTGATCGAGAAGTCGTCCATGGTGTCGTTGAGCAGCACGCCGGTGTGCGCGGCCATGAACGCCGAGCCCATCCACAGATTGATGGAGATGGTCGCCGCCACCCGGTTGCCCGCCGCGTCGAGCACCGAGAAGTGCGTGGTGTCCATGCCCGCGACCGGCGTGTCGACGCCCGGCAGCAGGCTGCTCGGCATCGCGCGATCCAGGCGGATGCTGGCGCGCTGCCCGGCCGCGTAGTCGCGATTCGTGAGCAGCGCCACCGGCACCGGCACGAAATCCGGATCGCCGAGATAGACGGCGCGGTCGCGGTACGCGCGCCGCATCGCCTCGACGACCAGGTGCTTGCGCGTCGCCGAGTCGACGCGCGCCAATTCGAAGCCCGACAGGATGTTCAGCGTATCGAGCAACGCGACGCCGCCCGAGGACGGCGGCGAGGCCGACACGATGCGGGCGCCGCGATAGCGGCCCACCAGGGGCTTGCGCTCCAGCACGCGGTAGGCGGCGAGGTCCTCGAGCGTCCAGATGCCGCCGCCGGCGCGCACCGCGTCCACCAGGTTCTCGGCCACCGGCCCGGTGTAGAAGCCGCGCGCACCGCGCCGCGCGAGGGTCTCCAGGGTCGCGGCGAGTTCGGGCTGCACGATCGGCGCGCCGACGGGCGGCACCTCGCCGTCCGGGGTGAGAAAGACCCGGGCGGCGTCCGGCGAGCGCAGTAGCGCCTGGCGCTTGGCGGCGATGCCCTCGCGCAGCCGCGCGTACAGCGGGAAACCCTCGCGTGCCAGGCGGATCGCCGGCGCCAGCGAGCGCGCGAGCGGGAGCTTCCCGTACTTGCGCGCGAGCAGCTCGAACGCGGCCGGCTCCCCCGGAATCGCCGCCGCGAGCGCGCCCGTGGTGGAAGCCCCGGGCAGCGGCTTGCCGTCCTTGTCGAGATACATGTCGCGGGTGGCCGCGGCGGGCGCCTTCTCGCGCGCGTCGATCATGGTCTCGAGCCCGTCGGCCTGCCGGTGCAGCAGGTAGAAGCCGCCGCCGCCGAGTCCCGAGCTGCTGGGCTCGACCACGGCCAGCGCGGCGGAGGCGGCGGCGGCGGCGTCGAAGGCGTTGCCGCCCTCGGCGAGGATCTCCTGGCCGGCCGCGGTGGCGAGC